>JASHQG010000764.1 GCA_030037665.1 Acetobacteraceae bacterium | reverse complement strand
CGAAGACCGGCCCGGCCCCGCTGACTGGTGGCGCTGCCATCGCGCAGCCCGCGGTGAGCGGCGAGACCGAGAGCGTGATACCCGTCGCGCCGATACCGGGCAGCCTCACACCGAATCCTCCGCTTCCGGCCCAGACCCCGCCGCTCAGCCCCGACCCGGCCGCGGAGGGAGCCCCGGTCGCCGCGCCGCCTGGCACTCCATTGGGGCAAACGACACCATTGCCGGGGCTGACCACACAACCGGCCCCCGCCGGGTTGGTCAGCCCGCTCGCGGCGCGGCCGGCCGCACCGGTCGGGCTGTTGCCAGGCGCCTGGGCGTTCGGCTTCGGACCGCTACCCGCGGCGACGCCGCAGGCCCTCCTCACCCCCGGCATTGCGACATCGACCAACAGCCGGGGACAACGTTCTGTCGAAGGTGGTGTGATCGCCTACGCGGAGCATCGGGCGGTGTTGCTCGACCTCGCGCCAGTTGAGCCCCAGGTGCCGAGCTGGCGGCTCGATGACACACAGGCGCTCGTGAGCGTCGGGGCGGCTGGTGTTGCTCCCGCGCGGGGCCGCGCCGTCGCCCTCTACTCGGCCTTGATGGAGCAAGGCGAGGGGCTCGCCGCGGTGCGCCCAGGCGAGGGGTTTGTGACCTGGGAAGGATCACCACTGTGGTTGTCTCTGGCCGGGATCGCCAAACCGGGACAGCATGGCGTCTTGCCCAATGTCGCCGTCCCCGGGCGCGTTCAGGTGCAGCGTACGATCACCGGCGAATGGCTGGTTGAACATACAGGCCGCCCCTCTCCAACGTCGCGACCGCTGCGCCACGACGCCGCTGCCGCGGATGATGATTCCCTCTTATCGGACGTGCTCTATGGCGTAACCGCCTTACGCGCCGACGGCGATCGGTCGCGACGCTTCGAGCGCGCTCTCAGCGCGCTGCGTTTCGCGTTCGGGCTGGCGCCGCCGGCACGGTGGCGTAGTGCCGAGGCCTGGGCGTCGGTGGCGCGGCTTTGCGCGGTCTCCGCGATGCACGTCGACGATGTATTGAAGCCTTCAGCGGAAGCTGCATTACAAGCGGCGTTGTCGGTCATCGTGTCCGGCCTCGCGCCGTCGCCGCCAAAAGATGCGCTTTCTGTACCGCCGCTCTCACGGGACCGGTTCCTGAGACTGGCTCTCTCTGGCGATGGCGAGCACATTGTCGTTGCGCTGAAGGGGCTGGGCCGCGCCGCCCTCGACCGGCTGCGCCGGGGCGTGGTCGATGACCTCGATCGCCTCGACACCCTCGCGCTGGCCGTTTGTCTCGGGCGACTGGCCCGCACCATTCCGCAATCCCCATCCAACGCGACAGCGTCGTCCAGGCGCGGTGCAGGACCAACCGCGCGACCGGTCCTCGCCCGATCGGTGAGTGCCGGGAGGCGCTGGTGAGCGACGCGACGCACAGAGGGATCGCGAGGCGGACCAGGCAACCACTCCTGATGCTTGGTTTGGCGTTGCTTTTGTTGCCGAGGACCACGCCAGCGGCACCATCGGCCGACACAAGCCAGGCCGTGCAGCGGGAAATCGCGTTGATCGAGTTTTATGGCGGCGGCTCGGCGCTGACGGCGGAGGAGAAACGCGAGGCCGCCGGCATGGTGCAGCGGAACATGCAGACCGCGCCGGCGGCCGAGGAGGCGGCTGACGCCGGCGCCCAGAAATTGCTGCGGGTTCTGCAAACGGCACCGCCGCCACTGATCGCATCCGTGCGGGAGGGCACGCGGCTGAACGTGCAGCTGCATCTGGCGGTCGACCCGGCTCTCAAGGACCAGCAACGCATGGAGGCGCGGATCATCGAAGCCCATGATCCGGTTGTCGTGTTCGACCCTCAGCACAAGTGGCTTGTCACGGTGCAAACACTGCGAGCCCTGCAGCATGCCGACATGCTCGGTGCGACCCTGTTTGACGTGCCTCCGCCCGGGCCCGATTTCGTGTCTGAGATGCGGCAGATCGTCCCGCAGTCCTGGGGCAACATGGACAGTGGCATGCAGGAGGCGATGGCACACGCGGAGCGGGACCAGCCTTATGCAGCAGCATTCCTGCAAGGCATCGATCCAGGACTGCTGGCAGGCTTTGTGAAGAAGTGGCGGGGGAAAATCATGGCACCAACGGATGCCGCGGCACAACAGCTCAACCTGGCCGAGGTGATGGCCGTCGTCGGCATGACGGCCTTTCGTCACAGCCAGTCGGGCAATGGGAATACCGGCGGCCAGCTCGCATACCGGGCGCACATGCAAGACCTGGTGAACCGCAAACTGCAGGAGGCGGTCCGATCCTATTCGCCGAACTGCAACGTGACGCGGCCCGATTACATGCAGCACTGGGCGGCGTGTCACCCATGAGACCCGATCAATTCCGCATTCTGCTCTCAATCTCCTGCCTGGCCCTGCTGACGCTTGCTTGCCACGCGGCGCTCGCACAGGGCGAACGGCGCGGCCTCGTGTCATTGAACGTCAGCGAAGGCCGACTGCTGCAGCTCGATCAGAGCGTGACCAACGTGTTGATCGGCGATCACAGTATTGCCGATGTTCAGGTGTTATCACCACGGGAGATTTATCTGTACGGCCGCAAGCCTGGCGAGACGACTTTGTCGGCAACCGACAGCGCCAGCGGGATCGCCGCCCAACTGGTCCTCCGCGTGCAGCGGAGCGGCGCGGCGGCGCAGGCAGCGCTGCCGCCCGGCAGCGCGGTCGCGGTGGGTTTCCAGGGCAACCGGCTTGTCGTGCGTGGGCCTGTCGCCAATCTGGGCCAGGCGCTCGAGACCCAATCCGCGGCGCAAGCGTTCAATCCGGGAAAATTGCCGCCGCTCGATCGCACACAACTCGCCGGCGCACAGCAGGTGACATTGCGCGTGCGTATCGCCGAAGTGTCGCGCACCACGATCAATCAGCTGGGACTCAATTTGAACGTACTGGCCAACCCAGGCAGTTTCACGATCAGCCTGCTCACGGGCAGTTTCCTCGGGCAGGCCGCGGGCAGTGCGCTGTCGACGTCGATCACCGGCACCAACGCGACGACGACAAATTTTGGTCAGGCCAACCTCGGCATCACCGGCGCGCGGGTCAACGCCAATGCCCTGCTCAACGCTATGCAGAATGAAGGGCTGTTGACGGTCCTGGCGGAGCCGAACCTGACAACGCTTTCGGGCGAGACGGCGCATTTCCACGCCGGCGGCGAGGTGCCGATTCCGGTACCACAATCGTTCGGTGTGACGACGATTGAATACAAGTCCTTTGGTGTGGAGCTGGAATTCACACCGACGATCCTGCCGGGCGACCGAATCGCCATGCGCGTGCATCCCTCTGTCAGCGAACTCAGCACTGCCAACGCGGTAACGATTTCCGGCGTGTCGGTGCCGTCGTTCATCGAACGCGACGCCGAGGCGAATGTGGAGATGGCGAGCGGGGAAACGATGGCACTGGCCGGGTTGTTTCAGCGCGACGAGCAGAATAACATCAACAAGTTTCCGTTCTTGGGCGACGTGCCGGTGCTCGGCACATTGTTCCGATCCACCTCTTATCAACGCGACGAGACGGAGTTGGTGATTCTGGTGACCCCTTATCTCACTCAGCCGGTTTCCAATCCAGCCGCGTTTCCGCTACCGACCGACCGGGCGCCATCGGCAGCCGTGGTGACACCAAGCGTGGCAGCCGGCTTTGTGGCGAACTGACCGATGCGGAAGAGCCACCTCACCCTCGTCCTGCTCGTCGCATGTGTGGCCTGTGCACCCGGGGCGCCACCCCCACCATCGCAATACCGGACGACCGCCGTGGCGACGCAGACGCCGGTGCTGTTTGCGCCCGGAACCGCGCGAGTCGCAGAAGCGGATCGGGCGCGCCTCAGCGCAATGCGGTGGATCCTTCCTGTGCAAGCCGTGGCAACGCTGCAGGCATCCGGTCCCTTCGCGGTGCCGCGCAGCGAGGTGGTGGCGCAGTTGCTTGATCGTCCCGTGCAACTTGTCGCGGCGGAACCGGG
>JASHQG010000763.1 GCA_030037665.1 Acetobacteraceae bacterium | reverse complement strand
GGGCAGGACGCTCGCGCTCCGCGCGACAAAGGATGGGGTGTGGCGTTTGACCACGCATGTTCGCGATGTTCCTCCAGGCTTCGTGAACATGCTGATCGCGATTGAGGACCGGCGCTTCTTTGAGTTCCCGGGTGTCGATCCGTTGGCAGTCCTGCGTGCGGTGTGGCAGGCGGTGCGGGCCGGTCATGTCGTCTCGGGCGGTTCCACCATCACCATGCAGGTGGCGCGGCTGCTGTACCCGGAGCCACGCACGCTCTCGGCAAAACTGATCGAGTGCCTGCGCGCACTGCAATTGAGCGAGCGGTTCGACAAACGCCAGATCCTTTCGATGTGGCTGTCGCTCGCCCCGTTTGGCGGCAATCTCGTGGGCGTCGAGGCGGCCTCGCGCGCCTATTTCGGCGAGCCCGCACGCGAACTCGATCCCGCGCAGACGGCACTGCTGATCGCTCTGCCACGACGGCCAGAGGCATTGCGCCCGGACCGTCATCCGGCCGCGTCGCGGCGCGTACGCGACCGGATCATCGTGCGCGCTGCGCAGCAGGGATTGCTCAACAGGACAGAGGCCATGTTGGCGCGCGCCGAACCGGTGCCCATGCACCGGCTGCCGATGCCGGATGACGTGCCGCTCCTGTTCTCGCGTCGCGGCGGCACCGTTGAGACAACGTTGCAACAGCCATTGCAGCGGGCGTTGCACACGCTCGCCGAGAACGAGGTGCAACATCTGCCTTCCCGCGTTTCGCTCGCCGTACTGATCGCGGATCTCCGCACGCGAGCCGTACTCGCGGCCTTTCCCAACGACGTCGGCAACACCGACCGGGCCGGTGCGGTCGACCTGACGCGTGCCGTGCGCTCACCAGGCTCGACGCTGAAGCCGTTTCTCTACGCGCTGGCGTTCGAGGATGGGCTGGCTGACCCGCGCACCTTGCTACCCGATGCACCGCAAGAGTTCATGGGCTATGCCCCTGAGGACTTCTCACATCGCTTCTCCGGGCGCGTGACCGCGGCCGAAGCCCTGCAACGCTCGCTTAACCTGCCCGCCGTGACGCTGCTTGGCCGTTACGGGCCGGATCGCTTCGTGGCACAGCTGTCACGCGCCGGCCTCTCGCTGCCGTCGCGCGCGACCGCGTCCTTGCCGGTGATTCTTGGTGGTGCCGGGATCACGCTCCGCCATCTGCTTGCGCTTTATTGTGCAGTGGCGACCGATGGACGCGTGGTGCCGCTTCGCTTCACGGCTGGTGCTGAAGGTGAGGCCTACACGCTGCTGTCGCCGGCTGCGGCGGAAGAGGTGGCCTCGATCCTGACGCGTCCGTTTCCGACGGGTGGTCCCGAGGCTATCGCCTGGAAGACCGGAACCAGCGCCGGAAATCGCGACAGTTGGGCCATCGGTTTCGATCGCGAACACGCGGTTGGCGTGTGGATCGGACGCCCCGACGCCTCGGCCCGCCCGGGCGAGGCGGCGGCGGATACGGCTCTTCCGATACTCGTGCGCGTCTTTGGTCTGCTGCCGGCAGCGCCGCGCCTCCTGCCGCAGCCGCCGCCGACGTCGGCCTCACTGGCCAGGGTTCCGGCGCTCGATCCGCTGCGCATCATATCCCCGCCCTCGGCGGCAACGCTGGAGGCCGGGCACGAGATCATGCTTCGTGCGGTTGGCGGCGAACGGCCGCTGCACTTCCTGGTCGACGGCGCGCCGATTGCTTCCACGCCGGCGCTCCGTGAGACCGAATGGAAGCCACCGGGTCCCGGATTTTTCCACGTGCGGGTGTTAGACGCGGCCGGGCATTCGGCAAGAATATCGCTCCGGGTCGTCGTCTCGGAATCCTCCAACGGGCTGTAATCGCGCCATTCACCCGACCGGGCTGCGCATGCCGGCGCGCTGCTTCGCGGCCCGTACAATCGACGCCGATGCATAGCGTCGGCCGATAGTGGACACCGCAAGGAACGCCTCGGCGTGGTCTCCATCTTCATCATTGTAGGGTTCAAGACCGCGCTGAACGATGGCGCATCACGGCGGGCTGCCTTATGATCCACGGCAGAGCACCGATGCCCTCCTTTTCTTAGTCTCACAAGCAGGCAACGCTGTGAAACCCGCGAACGCGTCAGCTCGGATACACCAGGCCTCTTTCCTGCTGATCGCCGCTCTGGTGGTGATTGCATCGCCCGTATTGATTCCGGTCGCTTTCGCGCTCCACGCACGGGACCGGCGGGCGATGCTGGCGATTGCCGAGAGGACCCAATGCAAACTCTGCGGCGCGACGTTGGGCGCGGCGTCGCTGGAGCAGGCGGATCGGGAATGGGCCGAACATGTCGCGGCCCTGCACCGCGACCGACCAGGCATCAGATTTCGCCTTGTTCGCTGCCTCTGGGCCATCTGCGCCGCGTGTGGCGGCCGCCATGGCTTCAACGCAGAGCGGCGCCTATTCACGTTGCTGGATAGCGACTTCTGATGGCCAACCAGGGCGGACGTCGCATCGACCTGACGGGTTCTGATGCCGCCGAGAGCTTCCCTATATTTGATCGACCTCTCAGGCTAGCCCGTTCTTTGGAGGGACGAAGCAAATTCTCGCCCTGGGCGGGTCGAGCTCTCGTTGATAGCACGCCCCTGACAGAGTCCGGCCCCGCGGCCGATCGGCGGATATGCCATAATCCCGGCGCCCGTCGTGAACCGCTTCGTGCGATAACGCCGGTTCCACCCGGCCTTGTGTATCGGCGCGACACTTCATAGAAGGCGATGCCCGCGTGTCCGCAATGAAAATCTCTCTCGGCTTCGCGCGCACCTGGGACGAAGCAGCCTGGAAGACGCTCGACCTGCATCCTCTGGGCGCTCCTGGTTTCCTGCTCTCGTGGGAACCGGATCCCTGGCCGGTTGACGGTGGCATCCCCGAACTGCTGATCGCGCCGCTTGCACGCGCCCTCGCGGCTCTCGGTCCCGTGGTGTTTTGTTTGCACTGGCCGCCGGAGCCCGCCGTATCGACGTTGCGACCGCTGGCCGCGCCCGCCCGTCCCCGGATGCGCGCTCTCCTCGACAGGCTGACGAGGCGCTCCCTGCCGCCGCTCGCTCTTGCCGAGGACGCAGCCGGCGCCGCGATATTTCTTGACCAGGGCTGGAGCACGGAAAGCCAACTGGGATTTCTTCTCGCGCCCGGCACTGAGCCGGACGGCACCATGCTGGCTGACCTTTTCCAACGGCGAAGCTGGCAGGCATTCCTCTTCCCACCGGCCGTCCAGGCGCTCATCGCATCACCAACTGACGGCGACGGCGTGTTTGTCGCCGCGCGTTCCGAGGACGTGCTCGGGCGGCTTGCAACATCGTTCACCGACAACGTGAGGGCCGCGGGATTTTCGGTGGCAGCGGCATTTAGTGCGCATGAGCGGCGCGCGCATGGCGTTCCGCAACGATAGGCCAGCAACCGCAAGAGCGTGGTCGCCGCACCGACCGGGCAGTTCGACATGGCAATGGGCAGACAATGCTGTCTGCATCGATGCCGACCCCTGCCATCGGAAGCTTTCAGAGTTCACTGCGGCTCAAAGTTCGCCCGACGTTGGCGTTGGGGTCAGCGCAGCTCACCTCCGCCACTACGACGCACGCATAATCAACATTTTTTGGGAAGGCGCATCGGTCGTCGTTGATGTCGGGCCCTCCGGCCTCCGTTGCCATGATGGGCCATGTGCCCGTATGAGGCGATCTTGAGACGATCGCTGCCGCAGGCATTATCCCGACCGCGCATTGCATCGTTATTGGCGGTCAGGCGATCCAGGCTCCTGCCTTGCCTTCCGCACGATACTCGAAACCCATACGCGAACACGCGAGCCGGTGAGCGAGGAACGTACTGCGGCCGTGGCTCCTCACGGATCCTCGCCGGCCTGAAGCCGGTCGATCTTCCTTTGGACCTTATCGATCGTGTCGCC
>JASHQG010000762.1 GCA_030037665.1 Acetobacteraceae bacterium | reverse complement strand
TTCCAGGCAGTGACACGCGGCCACAAGCGCTGGCTCGCCGATCGCCTCCGCACGCAGCGAGCCGCAACAGCAGAGCGCGATCCTGGCCATCGCTGAAACCGCCGAATAGTGCGAATTTGAACGTCACCGGACCGGGTCAACCTTCCGGCAGCGGGATGGCGGAGGCAAAAACCCTATCGGGATCGAAGCGGCGCTTGAGCATGCTGAGCCGGGCAGCATTGCCGCCGTAAGCTGCCCGCGCCTGTTCGCGGTCATCCGGGCCGAGGAGGTTGGCATAGCCACCCGGCAGGGCGAACGGGGCGAGGCTCTGCCAGAGATCGTGCGCCCAGCGTCGATGCGCTGCGCCGTCATCCCGCTCGGGCTGCCAGCCCGCGACGATCTCCACCATGAAGTGCTCGCGGCGCAAGCCGAACGCGCCACAATCCGGCGCGATCCGCGTTGCCGCGCCGTGGAGGTGGTGACAGAAGACGGAGCAATTCGGCGACGCTCTGCTGGTCATCGCCGCGATGACGGCATCGGCGGCCCCGACCGTGAGCGCGGGAAGTGAGCGCGTCCGGATCTCCCAGTGGCAACGGCCTGCTGCTGCCACCCACGCGTCGAACTGGGCAAGCATATCAGCGTAAGTCGCCGGTCCGACGTGGGCAGATTGCGGAGTGCCGAAAGCCAGGGCGTTGTCGATGACACGCTCGCCCCGGCACCGCTCGCCGTTCCACAACGCGGCGACCATGATGATTGGTTCCCCGTCCAGGCCCGACATCACTGCGACGGGGAGGCCGAGTTCGTCGGGTGCCGTCGCCGCGAAGGCCGCGTAGCGGCGCAGTACCGCGTCCGCCTCGTTCCAGCCATAGGTGATCGTTCCTGTCAGCAAGTCACGGGCCTCATGGAGGCGAACGCGCAGTGAGGTCACGACGCCGAAGTTGCCGCCACCGCCGCGCAGCGCCCAAAATAGGTCGCGCTCCGCGTCGGGACCGGTTGTCACGCGCCGCCCGTCAGCCAGTACAATGTCTGCGCCGAGCAGGTTATCCGCCGCCAAACCGCAGCTGCCGTTGAGGGGCCCGTAGCCGCCGCCGAGAGTCAGGCCGGCCATGCCGACCATGCCGCAGTTGCCCAACGCCGCGAGCAGATTGTGCGCGCCGGCAGCAACGGCCACGTCATTCGCCAGGGCGCCGCCGGCGACGATGGCCATACGCGCGTGTGGATCCACGGCGACCTCGCGCATCCCCGTGAGGTCGATCACGAGGCCGTTGTCACGCAGGGCACGTCCTGCCCAATCATGCCCGCCGCCGCGTACCGACAATGGCAGCCCGTGGCGCCGCGCCGCACATACCGCTGCCTGCACGTCCTCGGGTTGGTTGCAGAACGCAACTATCGCCGGGCGGCGGCGCACGGCACCGTTCCACACGCGGCAGCCCTCGTCATAGAATTGGTCGCCTGGCAGCGCGACACGGCCCGATAGGACGACGCGCAGCTCGTCCGCGCATGTTGCGCTGATTCGATTCATTGCGTCCAGCATCGTCACGCTCCTTTCGGCCCCAGCCCACGCAGGCCGAAGCAATGTTCCGGCTTGCAGCGAAAGGAAGACGGATCGACAGGTCTCAGACGGCTTTGTCCGGTACCGACGGCCAAGTCCCGCGCTGCGCGGAGAGCGCTCGTTGTGCTGCCTGCACAATGCGGTTCTGTTGCACCACGGGGCAGTCGTATTTCAGCCGTAACCGAGTGCTGGAACGGCTCTGGCCGTCACCCTCAGTCAGCGCTGCATATTCAACGTTGAGGTCGCTGCGAGGTCGAAGCTGATGACGATGCTGTCCTTGAAGGGCAGCATTGTGACGGTGGACTCGCGCAACTGCCAGCGCGAGATCTCCCGGAAGATCGTCGATACGCCGCGGATGGTGGCACGTGGCGTGCGGCACCGCGGTAGAGTCACAGGCGACGTGTCCCATTGCCCGACCGTCATGGCCCGCAGAGATCGGCCGCCCACCGCTTTGGTGCGGGCAAGAAATAAGCTGGGACAGAATCCTCCCTCTCCTCCGGTAGGAGGGGCACACGAGGACCGTCTTTGCGCCCCTTCTTCCCAATCCCCGAGATCAGCCGTCACGACATCGAGGACTGCCAAGGCCGACAAGCCGAACGGTGACAGCCCGCGTCGCGATCCGGTAACCGGAATGGGAATTCCTCCGCGCGTTGTTACTGCCGCAGGGGATCCGTTTCGCCCGAATCTGGCTGCCGGTCGCGTCGATCTGCGCGGCACACCGACCGCGGTGCACGACGCGAACCAGACGACCGGCGCCTTCACCGACGTCGCGCAAGGACTTTTGCTTCGACCTCTCCGGCAAACCTTGCGTGCAAAAGGCGGGGCATGATTTGTGAAATGACCGTTTGCATGCCGGTAATTCATGTATCCCCATCGTTGCTCACCATCGTGTGATAGTCTGCTGGTGCTTTATTTGAATGTTGTTTCCACCGATCGCGAAATCTCTCTTCCCATCGGTGACGCGGGCGATTATAGAGCCGCGCGTGTCGGTTCGTCCGTGCCCGAATAGGGCGCGGTCATCACGTCGGACTGTCCTGCTGCTGTCGTTTCGCAGACGTCCGACGATACGCACCCCGATTTCAGAAGGTGCCTGGCCCGGGGAGGTAGTTCACTGACCGGAGTGATCGCTATTGGCCGGGATACCCGCTCTCTGGACCACGCCTGAACCAGAAACTGGATCGCCGAGCGAGTCGGGATTAGGCGGACGACCGTCACGACTCCTGGTGATCGACGACGATCCGTCGATGCAGCACATGCTGGCCGACTACCTCGCACAGCACAACATCCGGGTTGCCGCTGCCCTGCAACGGCGCGACGTGGCGCGGCAGTTTGCCGCCGCGGAGCCGGATGCGGTGATCCTCGATCTGCGTCTTGGCACCGATGACGGCCTGGACCTTCTGCGGGAGATAAGGTCACGGTCCGACGTTCCGGTGATCATTACCACAGGTCACCGGCGCGATGAGATCGATCGCGTTGTGGGACTGGAACTCGGTGCTGACGATTACATCACCAAGCCGTTCGGCCCGCGTGAACTGCTGGCCCGGATCCGCGCGGTGCTGCGCCGCCAGCGCCTGGGACGCCTCAACTCGCAGCGCGAAGCGGAACAAGGTCGCTGTCGGTTCGGTGGCTGGGAGCTCGACAAGCGCACGCGCCGCCTGACCGACCCGGACAACGCTTTGGTGACGCTGACCAAAGGCGAGTACGCCCTGCTCGTTGCCTTCCTGGATGCGCCGAAACGGCCGCTGAGCCGCGAGCATCTGCTGCAGGCGACGCGCCTGCACGAGGATATCTACGACCGCAGCATCGATGTGCAGATTCTGCGGCTGCGGCGCAAGCTGGAGGTGGACCCGAGCGCGCCGCGCATCATTCGCACCGAGCGGGGCGTTGGCTACGTGTTCGTCCTGCCGGTGGAATATTCCTGACCGGGCGGGACCGCGCGGCAGACTCCGATCCCGGTTGGCAAACCATGGCATGCTACAGACGTAACCTTTGCCGCGCCCGCTGGAACGCTTCAGCAATCCACCGACCGCACGCTCTCCCCCGGCATTCGACGGGAGAGTTCAATGCACAAGTCGCATCATCCGCTCGGCGTCACGTCGGAACGTCGCCATCGCGCCCCCGATCAGACACCGCGCGTCGCCGCAGCGACCCGACAGAGGCAGCCCGTCTCGGGCGAGCAATCATGGATCCTACGGGCAATCTCCTGGCTCGGTTCCACCATCCTCGAGGGGTTCCGGCTGTACGGACAGTCGGTCTACCCATGCGTGATCGATCTGCCGGAAGATTACCGCGCTCAGGCAGCGGAGGCGCAGCGGCCTGCGGTTACGCCGGAGCCAATCGGGGTAAACCCTTGGCTGTCACCGCGCAGGTCGTCGCACGACAACGATTTCCGCGCGTACCTGGTCTCGGCGTCGGCGCATTCGCGGCAAAACACGCAATCTTGGTTGCACCTCGCCGCTGTCTCGCCGAGGGGCCCAACCGGAGGCAGCAAGCGATCGTCATGCGTGGGACTGGATGTGGCGAACGATCGGTCGTTGCGTGATGATCGCCTTGACCCGCATGATACCAGCCCTGTTCCGCAACGGTTCGACCCGGTCCGCTGACCGGCGCCGCGTGTTGCGGCAAACCCGCCGGTCGCGGGCGTGGCTCCTGATCGTCTCGGTGACGTTGGGACCTGTTGCGTCGGCAGCAGGTCCCGGCGCACTTCCACCGACCGGAACGGATGCTGCGATCACTCCGGTGCCACAGCCCCCGCCCGCAGATCCGTTGAAGCTGGCGCTGGGCGAACGCCTGTTCAACGACCGGCGCCTGTCGCATGACGACAAGCTCGCGTGCTCGTCCTGTCATGACATTCTTACCAACGGCGCTGACAGCGATCATCGCAACACGGCGCATGACGGATCGTACATGCCGTTCACTGTCCTCAGCGTTTTCAATGCCGCCTTGAACTTCCGGCTGAACTGGCAAGGCAATTTCCGCACCCTCGAAGGCCAAACCCGTTCGTCCCTGGAAAATCCTGCGAATATGGCAACCAACGTTGATGAAGTGCAGCACAAGCTGGATGCCGATCCAGGGATCGTCCGGCAGTTCGAGGCCGCGTACGGACGGCCACCAGACCCGTCGAGCTTACTCGATGCGATCGCCACGTATGAGCGGTCGTTGCTGACGCCGGACAGCCGGTTCGACCGCTGGTTGCGTGGCGACAAGGCAGCGCTGTCGCCCGAGGAGCAGCACGGCTACGCCCTGTTTCAGTCGCTCGGCTGTATTTCGTGCCATCAGGGCGTGAACATCGGCGGTAATCTCTACGAGCGTCAGGGCGTCTTTCACCGACTCGCCTCAGGACCCAAGATTCTGCGTGTGCCGAGCCTGCGCAACGTCGCCGTTCTGGCACCGTATTTCAGTGACGGCAGCGCACCGACACTGCACGACGCCGTGCGCCGGATGGCGCGGGCACAACTCGACCAGACCCTCACCGACGAACAGATCGACACGATTGTCGCGTTCCTGAAGACCCTGACCGGGACATACCACGGCGTCTTGTTGCGGGTGCCGCCGTGAGAACCACCGCCGCCGCCCTTTCGGTACTGGTCTTGATCTCGTTTCTGACCTGGCTGTCGCTTCGCGCGTTCGATTCAGGTGCAGAGCGGTTCGATCGCGCACTCGGCGAACTCGATCGGTTCGATACGGTCGAATCCGACCTGCATGCCAATATCCTCAATGCCCGCGCCGGGCTGTTGCGCAATTACGATCCACTGGTACACGACACCGACGCTTTGGCCGCGTTGGTGCAGCGCCTGCGGGCGAGCATGGCGGGTGACGGCGCCACCGAAGCCGCGCTCGA
>JASHQG010000761.1 GCA_030037665.1 Acetobacteraceae bacterium | reverse complement strand
TGGTTACCGCATGGGCAGCCACGCCCAGGCCACCGCTGAAGCAAGCAGACACGCACCCGCCGCCGCGGCGAATGCCACTGCAGAGGACCAGCCGCTTAAAATACCTCCCAACGCAGAACCGATCGGCAGGCCTGACATATTCAGGCTCATCGACACGGCGATGACCCGCCCGAGCCACGCCGGGTGCGTGCGCCGCTGTCGCAGTGTCAGCACGCCGACATCGATCGACCCGGAGAAGAACCCGACCAGAGCGAGCCCACTCGCCAGCCCTGCGAAGCCAAAGCTCGTGCTCAGTGGGTAGATTGCTATGGCCGTTCCCAGGATGCCGAACACGACGATGCGACGCTCGCGGTCTGTGGCGCCCCGATGGCCCGTCACGAGCGCACCGATCGCTCCGGCGAGTCCGGATATCGCCCACAATACGCCGACAACCACGTCGCCGTGTGCGCCGCTAAGTTCACGCGTGACCGCGACTGGCACCGCAACCAGTAAAATACCCCAGCTTACCTGATAGCATGCGTAGGTCAGGGCGAGAGCACGCAATGTTCTATTCCGCAATACGTACCCAACACCCGCGGCAGCACCCGGCAACATACCGAGGCGACGCGAAGTCGAACCCGCCGGGCGATGCGCGGCGCAGAGCAGGGTGATGCACGCCACGGCGTAAAGAGTGACGGTGATGGAAAATGCGGCCGCGGCTCCGGCCAACCCAAACAATGCCCCGCCCAGCGCCGGGCCGACGACCTCGACGATCGCCTGGATGGTGGTATCCAGCGCATTCGCGTGGTCGAAGGCCTCGGGCGTGACGAGCCTTGGCAGCAACGAACGCACGCCGGCCGACGACAGGGGCTTGGCGAGTGAATGCAGTGCCACGAGGAGACCGAGCGACCACGCGGTGTCGGATCCGGCGAGCGCCAGCATGGTGCATGCGAAGATGCATACCGCACTGCAGGCCATATCCACCGCAATCGCGGCGACAGACCCCACCCGGTCGAGCAGCACGCCCGCGAGCGGGCTGACCAGCAAGCCTGGCGCGATCGCGAGAAACGCGATCCATCCTGCGAGAAGCGGCGAGTGGAAGCGGGCCAGCGAGTAAAGCACCAGCACGAGCGTCAAAATCCGGTCGGCCAGCCGTGCCAGGCCGGCGGCGAGCAACAGGCGGCCCACGTCGCGCTGGGTCAGCAGCACACGGTAGGACGGCGGGCGCATGGTCAGCCCGCGGCCTCAGACGGGGCTTTGGTCAGTCAGCGGGATCGTTCGCAATCGCGCAGGAAATTGATGAATGCCGCAGCCAGCGTGCCAGTCTTGGCAGCCCAGCCCTCGAAATCGACATCCACGTCCACATCGTCTGACATAATTTCCTGATAGCGGCTGGCTGGCAGCAGCCGATGCGCCGCCTGGCCGGGTCCGCGCGGGTGAACGCGATCGTTGCCGGGAATGACGATCGCGGGCAGCGTCATTGCGCGCATCTCTGCCGGCGTTATGCCTGCGACGGGATAGCCGGAATCCTTGTTAAATCCGGCCAGCCAGTGCCGCATCGCGGCGGCGAATGCTTCCCTGTCCATGCCCGTTAGCGTCTCGCGATTGACCGGATTGGCCTCAATCATCGCGGAGAAATGCTCGGTCGCGCAGACCGCATCCATGCCGCCTTTCTGCACTGCGTCGAGGAATTGCTCGTAGTAATTGTATGCCAGCCGCTTCGCCGCGTAGCTGCCGCCGGTGACGCGCCACAACAGCAGCGCCTTCACCGCGTCGGGATGATGCCTGGCAAGCAGCAGCGACATGCGTGCACCCGAGGAACAGCCCGCGACATAGACCGGGCCGGTATCCAGTGCCTTCAGCAGTGCCAGCAGATCTTCGGCCTGCTCCAGGCTTTCCGAATCGCCCTGAAACGCAATGCCGGAAGCGCCCGTGTTTCGTCGGTCGTGCAGCAGCACGCGGAAACCGGCTTCGGCGATCAGTGATGCCAGATCACGCTCCGAGCCGCCGCCACGCCGTCCACCAGGGGTGAGCGTGACCAGCGGGCCTTGGCCGCCCAGGATTTGATAGACCAGGTCCACGCCACGAATGTTCTTGACCGGCATGCGTTCCTCCCGTGTTGGCGGCAGATGCGAGGACAGTATTGGATTTGCGCCGTTCCGCACGCAAGGCCACAGTCGGGGCGGACGACGTGCGGAAGGGTAGAGTCCATGCAGTTCGGTGCGGCTATGTTCTTCACTGACGCCTCCATGCCACCGCAGGAGCTCGGTCCACTGCTGGAGCAATGCGGATTCGAATCGCTGTGGGTACCGGAGCACTCGCACGTGCCGTCATCGCGCGCGACGCCGTTCCCGAGCGGGGGCGCGATGCTCCGCGAATATTATGAGATCATGGACCCGTTCATTGCTCTGACCGCGGCAGCGATCACCACGAAGACGTTGAAGCTCGGTACCGGTGTCTGCCTGGTCAATCAGCGCGATGCGATCCAGACCGCCAAGGTCGTCTCCTCGCTCGATCGGCTGTCGCGCGGGCGTTTTCTGTTTGGCGTCGGCGACGGCTGGAACCGCGAGGAAATGGCCAACCACGGCACCGCTTTCGAAACGCGCCACAAGCTGGTGCGCGAACGCATCGAAGCGATGAAGCTGATCTGGACTGAGGAGGAACCCGAGTACCATGGCGAACTGGTGAAGTTCGACAAGATGAAGATGTGGCCCAAACCAGTTCAGAAGCCGCATCCTCCGATCATCGTCGGCGGCGCATTCCCCTACGGTGCGCGCCGTGCGATCCGCTACGGCGATGGCTGGATTCCGCGTGCGACGCGCCCGAACTACGAGGATATCGGACAATTCCTGCCCCAGTTCCACGCGATGGCGCGCGACGCAGGGCGCGATCCTCGGACCCTGCCGATCAGTTTGTTCCGTGTGCCGCCGGACCTGGATCTGCTGCGGCGGTATCGCGATGCCGGCGTCGCACGCGTGGTGATCACTGTGCCGGCGGAACAGCAAGACGGAATTCTGCCAATCCTCGATCAATGGGCGCCGCTGATGCAGGCGATCAGCTGAGGCATCAATAAATTTCCCCACGCTGTTCGACGCGGCAGCTCGGGGGCATTGGAGCATCGGTCATGCTCGCGGCGAAGTGACGCTGCCGATTTGTTTTCCGTCCTGGCCGCCGCGCGGGGTAGAACGCCGGGCATGCATCAGACGCTCACCTTCCCGCACCATCAGCCGCCCGCGCCGGGCGCGCTGGTTCCGATTTCGCCCGGCGTGCAATGGCTGCGACTGCCGCTGCCGTACCGCCTCAACCACGTGAACATCTACCTGATCGAGGACGATGGCGGCTGGGCAGTGGTGGACACTGGTCTTGCGACCGAGCCGTGCCGCCAGGCGTGGGAACGAGTGCTGGCCGGTCCGCTCGCCGGCCAGCGCCTCACCCGCATGATCGTCACGCACTATCATCCGGATCATGTCGGTCTGGCAGGCTGGCTGTCGAACCGCTTCGGCCTGCCGCTGGCGATGCCGCGGCCGGAGTATCTCTACAGCCTTGCGTTGCAATACGCGCCGGGCGACCTCGGCGCGGAAACTTACCGCTCGTTCTACCGACGGCACGGCCTGTCACCGGAAGTCACCGAGTTGGTGCTCTCACGCGGCCACGAATATCTGCGCCGGACCACCGGTGTGCCGACCACCTATCACCGCATCAAGCACGGTGACACGCTGCGCGTCGGTGCGCGCGATTTCACTGTGATCACGGGCGGCGGCCACGCGCTGGAGCAGGCGATGCTACTGTGTCAACAGGACAGGCTGTTCTTGGCGGCGGATCAGGTGATTGCGCGGATCTCTCCCAATGTCAGCGTGCACGCGATGGAGCCGGACCTCGACGCGCTCGGCATCTATTTGCAGTCGCTCCATTCGCTGCGCGATACCGTGCCGAACGACGTGCTGGTGCTGCCAGGTCACGGCCTGCCCTTCTTCGGCCTGCATGCGCGGCTGGACGAACTGATCGACCACCACGCGCACCGTTGCGGGCTGATTGCCGAGGCGTGCCGCGACCGGCCACTATCGGTATCGGAAATCGTGCCATACGTGTTTCATCGTGAACTCGACGAGCACCAGACGGGATTCGCGTTCGGCGAGCTATTGGCTCATGTGAATCATATGCTGGGGGCGGGGACATTGCTGCTGCAGACCGACGCGGAGGGGATCGATCGGTACAGTTCGGCGTCGACCTCGGTTGCCCTGTAAGCGGCAGTGATCAGCGCAGGCCCGTCAGAGGGCCCGTGTTCCGCGCCGCAATCGCCTGATCCTCTGTCGCCGGGCACGAGAACAGGCGCGCGGGGAACATCGCTCAGCCGGGCACGCGCGCGCGTACCGGCCTGCCTTCGCGCATAATCCTCCGGCAAAGCCGGTCGTCACCGCGTCGGCAGCGGTCCGACTGACTTTGGTCAAACTGGCCCCGGCAAGGTCGGCGGCAGAAAGGCCGCCGCAAAGGTGTGGCGCAAATGGCAATATCCTGCTTAGTCCTGGCGCGTGGGGCGCGCGGGAGGATGCATGCGCAGAAAAGCCATTGGCGTCTGGATCGCTGTCGCAGTCGCACTGCTGTTCGTCC
>JASHQG010000760.1 GCA_030037665.1 Acetobacteraceae bacterium | reverse complement strand
GGCGCCGCCCCGCCCAGACCACTTGCCAACAGCGCGATACCGCTCATCGGAACCAGGAAAAAGACAATCGCAACGATGACGCCATGAAACCGATCGAGGCACCAACCGGAGAGCACGCGTCCGAGGATCAGCGCGATGCCGGCGCCCGAAAGGGTGCCGACGGCTTCTTTCACAGGCACGCCGCGATCGGTCAGCAGCGCAACGATGTGCGTCAGTGTGCCGTTGATCGCTGCGACCGCGCTGAAGAACGCCACCGTCAGCGCCCAGAATTGCCAGGAGCCAAACAATGCCTCGCGGAGCGTCAGTCCGGGCCGGTCGCGTTCGACTGCGACGTCGGCATGCGCAGCCACGTCACGTTCTGTGGGCTCGCGCACGAACAGCGTGACCGGCACCCAGGCGACCAACAAGATCACGCCGCCAAGCGCGACATAAGCGAGCCTCCAGCCCAGCAGGCGGATCAAAGCGGCGGCGATCTGCGGTACCACCACAACACCCAGCCCGACCCCAGCCATCGCGATGCCGATCGCCAGACCGCGCTGCCGGTCGAACCAGCTCGACAGCACCGTGCCGTATGGCAACGGCGAGCCGATCGAAGCAAACAATGCGGCAATGGCAAAGGCCAGGTAGATGTGCATCGGCGATGACGTCATGAGCGAATAGCCCATCACGCCGGCCGCATACAGCACCAGGCCCGGCATCATGACCTGCCGCACACGGTAGCGGTCGAGCAAAAACCCGACCGGGATGAGGCCAATCCCGGCTACAATCGAACCCACGATCAGGCCTGATGAGAACAGCCCCCGGCCGATGCCGAGGCTCTCGGTCACCGGCTTCAGAAAGACCGCAAAGGCGAACACATTGACCGGGCCGGCGCCAACCAGGAGACCGCAGATCGACGCAAAAACGATCCACCAGCGGTTCCGAAAAAAACCCGTCATGCTTGTTCCCCCCGACCGGTCGCCGTACCGCTAACTCGTTCTGGCAGTCCGCAATGATTCCAGGGCGTCACGCAATCCGCTAAGTTCCGGCTCGTCCCACGTCTGCGGGAATCAATGAGCGTTGCCCGATGCCGGCATCGTCGGCGTCCGCGGCGCCGCCGGCCTCTCGGCCGTGCGTCCGCGCCTTGGGCGCGATGGTGGCTTGCACGCGACAGCGAACAGCGGTCAACCGCATCCGTGAATCCCCGCAGGTGGCACCGTTCGCACCGGGAGCGATCATCGATGTGACAGTGCCCCGCGTCGTGATCCGCGACGAGTGGCCGGACGTGTGGCGTGCGCCTGGCCTGTTCGTACCGGTCAGTAATGCGCTGTTTGTCAGGCGGCCGAATGTAACGCTGGGCGTCCGGCGCCGACGGCGGCTCAGAACTGACTGAGAGCCGCGACCACCACCGTGATCAGTCCCAGTACCAGGTTGAGGCCGATCAGCTTGCGGATCGCGTCGATATTGGCCGCCATGCGCGCGCGGTCGGTCGTCCGCCGGAATCGGGCGTAAGGTCCGAACACGATCACCACGAACACCACCGACATGATGAGGCCGAGGCCCATCATGACCTGCACATTCCACCGTGCGTTCGCGGGCCCGCCGAATTCGCCGAACAACACCGCGAAACCGGTCAGCAGGATCAGCGGCATCGCGTGCCAGATGATCAGGAAAAAACGGCGAAAGATCTGCGTGTGCAGCAAGAGCCGCTGTGGCGCATCCAGCACCACTAAACTCGGACGCAACACGAGATACGCGAAGAACATGCCGCCAACCCAGATCACCGCGCACAGAATGTGAACGGCGAGCAGAGCGCCCCATATCGTCATCGTCTGAACTCCGTCGGTTCCCAGGGCGCGCGGCATCAGCCCGGTGGTGGCAGAAAGTTCACCTCGTGCTGGCCGGCAATGCGGACGACCTCGGCAGGGTCCGCGAGATTGTGGATGGCGTTGAACAGATCCCAAAGGCGTCGCGTGGGAGACACCCAGAACAGGCAGGTCACGTCCGACTGGGTCTTGTTGAAAATGCCATGCGAAATGTTGCGCGGCAGGCGAATCAGATCGCCGGGAGCGGCACCGGCGGGTTGGCCGTCGAGCACCAGCTCGAACCGGCCGGAGAACAGGTAGATGAATTCGTCCTGCGTCGGATGGACATGCGGCGGCACGAACGTGCCCGGTGGGAACGTCGCATGCCAGGCGAAACTGCTTTCGGTCACCTGTAGCGGACGATAGGTCTGGCCCAGGATGTTCCAGACGATGCCGTCCACGCTGGTGGCAGCAGCGGTGACGCCGGCGGTCATCGGAGGCGGAGCGGGCATGAGCAGTTTCTCTGTACGAAGTATCGGCTGACCTGTCCCGCTATGATCCGGGCAGGCCAGCCATGACGGTTACCGGCGGCCCGATCACTCCGCGGCGGCGGCGACTTCGCGCTTCCGCAACGCCGCGATCTTCGCCTGAGCGCGGGCGCGGCGCTCATCGAACTTCGACAGCCGGCGCTGCGGATTCGGATGTACGACGTTGTCGCCCGCACCCGGATTCTTCTGCGAACCGGCCCAGCCGTGCGCGGCGATGTCGAAGATGATGCCGTTCAGGTCGGTGTGCTTCACTTCGTATCCGTCGGGATTGTTCGGGTCACCCATGATCCAGGTGGCACCGTTGGTGCGTGCGATCTTGCCCTGCTCCACCACGTCGTCGACCCAGAAGCCGATGTGATGGATGCCGACATAGTCCTTGCCGGTGCCCTGCGCGGCTTCGTCGCTCTTGAAATGCAGGATTGCCAGATTGACGACCCCATCGGTCAGGAACACGCCCTCGGCAAGCGGCCCGTCGAGCTCGGTGACTTCCTGCAGGCCCACCGCCTGCTTGTAGAATTCGGCCGTCTCCCAGGGATCCTCAACGCTCAGCGCGACGTGACGGATCCGGCCTTTGGTCTGCGCGGTCATGGACAACTCCCTATCTGGTCTGGCCTCTGGCGGCAGTGTAGCGGGAAATGGCCCGGAAGCCAGGGGCCACACGGCCGCGGCTAGTGCGCAGGCCGGCCGGGCCGATTAAGGTGATCTCGGAGTGCTACCTATGGGAGACAATCGCATGACCAACCGAGTGGGCCGCCGCGCCTTGACGGGTGCTGCCGCGCTGCTGCCTGCCGGCGCACTCATCGGCACGGCCGAGGCGCAGCCGGCCAACGAGACCACATTCGAGAGGGTTCGCCGCACCAAGGTGCTGCGGGTCGCCGGCCTGCCAGGCGCCCTGCCCTATTTCGATAAGGACCTCACCAGCGGCAGATACACCGGCGCTTGCGTCGACATGGCGAACGACATCGCCAAGGTCTTCGACGCGGAGGTCACCTACCTGGACGCCACCTACGGGACCTCGGTGCTCGATCTCCAGTCGAACAAGGTTGACCTCGCCTTTGCGCTGAACCCGTCGCCGCAGCGCGCGTTGTCCATCGGCTTCACCCATGCGGCGATCATCCATCCCTTCGGATGCCTGGCAAAGCACGGTCTCAACCCAACGACCTGGGACGATCTCAACAAGCCGGAAATCCGCATCTGCTTCGACATAGGATCACTGCACGAAGTCGCCGCGCGGCGGTATTGCCCCAAAGCGCAGCTGATTGGCTTTCAGACCACCGACCAGTGCCTGCTGGCATTGCAATCCGGTCACGCTGACGTACAGATTCTGGCGGCACTTCTCTGCCTCGCCGCGGTGGGCAAAAACCCCTCGCTCGGCCCCTACCACCCGCTCGCCAACCCAGTCGTGGCCCTGCCGAGCTGCCTCGGCATCCAGTGGGAGAACGATTGGCGGTTTCGCGAGGTGCTGAACGCCTGGATCGACTTTAACCGTGGCACCGGCCAGATTCGCGAGTGGCTGCTGGACGGCCTGGCAAAGTTCGGCGTCAAGCGTGACCAGGTGCCATCGGCGCTGAGCTTCTAGAGCTGAACCACGCGACGGCCGAAGCCAGGGGCTTGCGCGGCCCCGCCGGTCTTAGCCCCTCTCGCACCTTCGGTGTGAGCAGGTGCGGCACGCATCAGCGCGCCAAGAGGCAAACGCTATGCACCGGTTCGATCGTTCGACCTTGACGCCCCGCGTTTCGCCCGGTGGTCTCTCCTGCTTCGCGGTAGAGGGCCCGGTCTGAGATGTACCACTGGGACTTTTCTTTCCTCGAGCGCTACATTCCATTGCTGTGGAGCGGTGTGCTTGTCACGCTTGCCTACACGGTCGGCACGGTGCTTCTGGGATTGCTGATCGGCCTGCTCGTGGGCCTCGGCCGCCTGTCGCGCTCGAGGCTGCTGAATTGGCCGCTGATTGCCTACATCGAAGC
>JASHQG010000759.1 GCA_030037665.1 Acetobacteraceae bacterium | reverse complement strand
TATACGATCGCAACACTACCACGTAGCACCGGCAACCTGGCGTGTGGCGATGTTCACGCGATTGAACAGGTTCGTGAGTGCGATCCAGAGGAGCAGGCCCGCCAGCGCCCGTTCGTCAAAATGCGCCGCGGCCGCGGCCCAGACGTAGTCAGGCACGCGATCGCGTGGATCGAGCCGGGTGACGTCCTCGGTGAGCGCAAGCGCCGCGCGCTCGGCATCCGAAAAGTTCGGCGCCTCGCGCCAGGCAGCCAGCATGTGCAGCCGATCGTCGGTCACGCCCGCGTCTTTGGCGTGCTTCACGCCACCGTCGACACAGGCGCTGCAGCCGTTGATCTGGCTGGCGCGCAGGTGCGCGAGATGGAGGACTTCCGCCGGCACACCGGACTTGAAGGCACTGGCCATGAGGGTCTGAACGCCCTCCATGGTACCTGGCAGAAGAGATGCGGGATTCTTGATGCGGGCTTGTATGAGAGGCTCCGTCACGTTGGCTGATGGTTGTTCGTCACGCACATGACGAAGGGAGAACCGGGGATGTGACATGGGCGAGGAAGATTTCCTGGCGACGCAGTTCATGGCGAACCGGACGCATCTGGCCGCGGTCGCCCACCGGATGCTCGGTTCGTGGAGCGAGGCGGACGACGCGGTGCAGGAGGCGTTTCTGCGGCTGATGCGCACCGACACGCGCGACGTCGTCAATCTGCGGGGCTGGCTCACGACGGTGGTCGCACGTGTGTGTCTCGATGTGTTGCGATCGAGGAAGAGACGCCGAGAGTCGCCGATTGGACGCGACGCCGAGGCGGTGCCGGATGAGACCGCGGCCGATCACGAAACGGGCGTCGCGGACGCCATCGGCGTCGGCATGCTGGTCGTGCTGGAAGAACTGACGCCTGCCGAGCGCGTCGCCTTCGTGCTGCACGACATGTTCGAGGTGGCGTTCGACGAGATTGCACCGATCATCAATCGTTCGCCGGCCGCGGCGCGGCAGCTTGCCAGCCGTGGCCGGCGGCGGGTGCAGGGCGGGCAGGCCAGTGTTGCGGCTGATCGAGAACGACAGCGCGAAGTGGTGGCCGCGTTTCTGGCAGCCTCGCGCGACGGTGATTTCTCGGCCTTGCTGGCACTGCTCGCACCCGACGCGGTGCTGCGTGCCGATGCGGCAGCGGTGGCGCTTGCGGCGAGCCGGGCGCGTGCCGGCGCCGATGCGCCGCGGCTGGCGCCCGAGACCCACGGGCGCGAGGCGGTGGCGGAAGCCTTCAAGGGGCGAGCGACTGCCGCGCAGGTGGCAACGATCGACGACGAAGCGGGGCTGGTTTTCGCGCCCGGCGGACGGCCGTTCGCCGTGTTCGATTTCGTGGTGGACGCGGGCCGGATTATCGAGATCAGTGTGATTGTCGATCGGGCGCGGATCGCAGCGCTGCGGTTGCAGATGGAGGGAGCGTGACGCCGAGCGCGCGATATGCGCTCCCCCATGGCGAGGCCCTCGCGACGAAGCAATCCCTGGCCGGGGATTGCCTCCTCGCCCTGCTCCGCGCGATCACCCGTGAGGGCCCGCTCTGCTCAGTGCAATTCGTGGAGCCTCAGGTCGTGCGGCCAGGCCGTGCCCTTGCCGGTTTCGATCGCGACGTCGGGTTCAGCAGGAATTCCGCCCACTTCGTGCTGCAGAAATGCATGAATTCGACCCGCTCGCGCCAGCCTTCATGCTTGATCAGCACCATCGGGTCGTCGCCTTTTTGGCGAAGCTTCCAGCCGATTTTGGTGCCGACCCACTCCGAAGGCCCTTCGACGACCTGCCAACGCACGCGACCCGAGGGATCGGCCTCGAGAAACTTCATATCGAACCTGTCGCCGCCACCATAGCGGAAGCGGATCACGTCGCCATCCATTGACGTGGGCTCCGTCCACCAGGCGGCGAGACCATCGCGCGTCGTCAGCGCCTTGCAGGTGGCGTCCGGAGATGGCGACTTGTTGGGATCATGTGCAGGATATCGGACATTGTCAGTACAACCGTCTGATGCGAGGTGGGGCGATCCGTCAAGCATGCGGACGCTCGCCGTATTCATCATGCCGGCGGAGCCAGGAATTGGTTTCGTTGCGCCCCTTAGGCGCGCGGTCGAACCACGGGTACATGCCCCAGATGGCATCGAGACCGCGGGCATATGCCGAGTAGGCGTGATAGACGACACCGTCCTCGCGGACGAAGCTGCTCAGGCCCGGCCGATCGCGTGACCATGTCGCCGCATCGGTGCCGCAAGTGGCGGCGAGCTGCGCGACGCGCGGTGGCACCGGTATCGCGTCCATCGCGTGGCCGCCCTGTTCGTAGTTGTATTCGATCGTGCCGGCGTGCTGCTGCTCCTCGGTGAACGAGACGTTGAAGTCGAAGTTGAAGTCGCCGTCGTACGAGGATGCCCACGGGAAGGTCCATCCCATGCGCTGCTTGTAGTGCTGCAGCCGCGCCAGAGGCGCGCGCGACACCGTCCAGAGCATTACGTCATGATTGGCGAGGTGCGTGACGATACCATTGAAGCCATCAGCGATCGCCGAACATGAGGGGCAACCGGCCGTGTAGTCGGGTCCGAACATGAAGTGATAGACGAGAAGCTGCGAGCGCCCCTGGAAGAGATCGGTAAGCGAGGCGGTGCCGTCATCGGTCTCGAACCGATAGTCCTTGTCGATGCGGACCCATGGCAACGCCTGGCGTTGCCGCGCCACTTCGTCGCTCCGTCGTGTCAGATCCTTTTCCGCCTGCAGCAGGGCAAGTCGCGCCTTCAGCCAGTCTCCCCGTGTGCCGGTGACGTGCGTTGTCATCGTTCGGTCCTTTCTCCGTTGGCGACGGTGTGGTGGGAGTGAGCAGTGTGGTGGGACGCCGGATCAGACGCGGCGCCTCGCGGCGGCGAGCAGGTTGAGCCAGGGCGTTGTATGGAAGGCGCTCATCAGAAGATACATGCCGGTCATTCCGCTCAGCGGCGACGAATTGTGCATCAGGCCGCAGACTCCCTGCAGGCCAGCAGTGGACGTGCCACTGAACAGCGCCATCATTGCGAAGGTCGGCGCGGCTGCGAGGCATAGCCAATCGGCCGCCCGCCGTACTTCGCCCCTGTCCATTGTCTCTGTTGTCATCGGTGTCCCACTCCTTCCGCCCTGTAACGTGCGCTAGATTGGCGTTGCGGCATCGGGGGGTGGGAGTGACAAATGTGGCGGGATTCCGATGGATTCGCTGATAACGGCGGCGGGCCGCGCACTGGCCGCCGGTGACCCGCTGGGCGCGCTGAACCAGGTTGCGCTGCGCGAGGATCCGCCCGCGTTGGCGCTCCGCGGCATTGCCATGGCGCAGCTTGGCGATCTCGACCGGGCGAAGCTGCTGCTGCGCCGCGCAGCGCGCGGTTTCGGTGCGCGGGAGGTCGTGGCCCGTGCGCGATGCGTCGTCGCCGAGGCCGAGATCGCGCTGGTGTCGCGCGACCTGGGCTTTTCGGCGCAGACACTCGAGACGGCGCGTGCGGCGCTCGAGGCACGTGGCGACCGGCTGAACGCGGCGCACGCCCGGTATCTTGAGGTGCGCCGGCTGCTCCTGATCGGGCGCCTCGACGAGGCGGAACGTGCGCTCGCCACGCTCGACCCAGCGCATTTACCGGCCGCGTTGTGCGCGGTTCATGGACTGGTCGTTGCGGGCATCGCCATGCGGCGGCTCCATACGAAGATCGCACGGGCAGCGCTCAGCCAGGCGCAGAATGCAGCGCGCCAGGCCGGGATCCCCTCGCTGATGGCTGAGGTGCAAAGCGCGTGGCACGTGCTGAACGCGCCTGCGGCGCGGCTGATCGCACATGGCAAGGAGCGGCCGCTTCTGCTCGATGAAGTCGAGGCATTGCCGACGTCTCGGGTGCTCCTTGTGGACGCCTGCCGCTACGTGGTGCGCGCTGGCGAGAGAGGGGTGTCGCTGGCGACCCGCCCGGTGCTGTTCACGCTGGCACGCGCTCTGGGCGAAGTCTGGCCTGGCGACATAACGCGCGACGCACTTGTCGCAAGAGCATTCCGCGCAAAGGCCGCCGATGAATCACATCGCGCGCGGCTGCGCGTCGAAATGGGGCGGCTCAGGGCAGCGCTGCGTCCCCTGGCCGATATAACCGCGACACAGCGCGGATTCGCGCTGACGCCGCATGGCGCGCGGGCGGTGCTGGTGCTGGCTCGACCGGTCGAGGAAGAATATGCGGCGGTGCTGGCGCTGCTCTCTGACGGGGAATCGTGGTCGAGCTCAGCACTGGCGCTTGCCCTTGGCGCGAGCCAGCGCACGGTGCAGCGGGCCCTCGACTCGCTCGCGGCCGCGAGGAAGGTGCAGTGGATTGGCCGCGGACCGGCGCGTCGCTGGATGACGCCGCCCGTGCCCGGATTCGCGACAACCTTGTTACTCCCGGCGCCGCTGCCGGGCGATTAGTGTCGCGCGGTGTAACGTCGCTCAGTGAGGCGGAACCGTGACAACCTCAGCAGCCGAAATCGTGCGCGAATATGGACCCTTTCCGGCTGCCAGCCGCGTGAATGGGGTGACCTATGACGGGCAGAATGTCTGGTTTGCTTCCGGCGACAAGCTGCATGCGCTCGACCCAGCGAGCGGAACGCCGGTGCGTGCCATCGATGTTGCCGCACATGCGGGGACGGCGTTCGACGGACAGCATCTCTATCAGATAGCCGAGAGCCGCATTCAGAAGATCGATCCCGCGACCGGTGTCGTCGAGTCCACAATTCCGGCACCGGGCGGCGGCGGAGATTCGGGAATGGCCTGGGCCGAAGGGTCGCTCTGGGTCGGGGAATATCGGGCGCGGAAGATCCACCAGGTTGATCCGCAAACCGGTGCCGTGCTGCGTACCATCGAATCCAATCGCTTCGT
>JASHQG010000758.1 GCA_030037665.1 Acetobacteraceae bacterium | reverse complement strand
TATCGGCGATCACTGCCGCGAGGTTTACAACAGCCTCCACGCCGAAGCCCGGGTCATTGTCGCTATCGGGCTGCGCGATTGGGCCGACGGGATCTGCTGAGCGCGCACAGATCGCTCACGTGGTGGCTTGCCGCGAACCTACAAACTGCGGCGTTCGATCCGCTTGCCCAGAGCGCCACCGATGACGCGTCCAAGATCCTGTGCCAGCTGCCCCTGGTCTGTTCCGGTCGCTCGACATTGCACCGAGGCTGACCAGGAAACCCGCGTTTCGTTCCGCCTGATTGCGTCGACGTGCAAGTCGAGCAGTGGCGACGATCGACCCTGGGGCGGTGCCGTGATGCGATTGGCCGGCATGGCCGGACGGCTTCGCAAATTCCCGCTCTGCAATGCCGATAGTCCTGCAGACCTGCGTTCAGCGCGGCGAGCCGATCTGCCCGCGCTCTCGATGATCTGCGACGTGGTGACATCGAGCGTGACATTGGGATTGGCACCCGTTGCAATTCCCGCGTCGCGCATGCCGGCAAGGAACCGATCCGCGAGCCTCTGGTTGCGCGGTGACGCATCACGCACGTCAAGAGCGATGACGGGCCGTTGTGGCAGGGCGTGGAGCAGGAAGGCCGCATAAGTGCCTTGGCAGCTTCCCATCGCCGATGCATTGCCTGACCAGGCGATGGCAATCAGCGCTATCCCGACTATCGAGCGGTGCAAGCTCCACCTCGGACATGATTGGGTTGTGGGCTGTCGTCCCCGGAGAGAATTGGGAACCAGTCGGGTCGCCGCGCCTCCGTCTCCATCAGCTTTCCCTCTGCGGGCCAGGGTCGGCGCCTGGCTTGCACGAGCTGGCGATCTGCCGCCCGAGACTGGCGCGCATATCATGCGCGAGTCCAGACGGGTCGGATAGCATCCTCACTGACCGGTATAACAATTCGGCTGATGATGAGATGTACGGCCGCTGTCTCGCCCGAACCGCTACCGCCCGCCGACCGTCGCCGGCACGAATTGAGCGGGATGTGGGCGAGCGTTCCACCGATCAGCTGTACAGCCGACCGATCGGCAACCCGCAGCGGCGCAGCGAGGTCCGATGACGATTGGCGGGCGGTCAGGCCGCCGCCAGTCCCGCCGTGGTCAGAGTCAGTGTGCCGTGCTCGACGATCAGCCACCCCTGGGACACCGCGTACGCGCACGCCGCCTTGTAATCCGGCATCTTCCAGTCGCCGACGTCTGTCGCATCAAGGTCATCGAGGCAGAGCGTACCGCCGATCCGATACCCCTTCTCGTAGACGATGATATCGAGCAGTCGACGTCCCAGTTCCTTGGCCGTCTGCTTTCTCTGAGGTTTCCTGGCGGCCCGGTGGCCTTCAAAATCCATCTGTGTGGAATGTTCGCCCATGACCCGGACTTAATAGTCCCGAAGCCTACTGCATAGTAGGCGACGCAGGCACAAGATTCACGATCACGTGATCGGGCCCGCTGGCCCCAATCGTTGCCCGCCCTCAGGACGCCGGCGACCCTTGGTGGCCAAGGGTCCCGAGCCCCGAGCGCGGCGGCAACCGCCCCCTGCCGGCTGGCCCCTCCCGGATGCGCCGCACGATCTCGCAACCGCCGAGGTGATTGTCTGGTGGCGGCAATCGGAAGTCCGTGGCGAGACCGTTCGAACTGATCGTCAGCGGGTTGCCCGGATGCCGCCTGCAGACGGTGCTCGAGCCTGCGAATCAGGCTATCTATAATAATTGGCGCGGCCACGAGAGGCAGGGACGGGCCGGCCGAACGTCACAAAGAACCGACGGCATCAAGGGATCAAGGGAGGAGACCATGCCAACGTCGTTGAACCGAGCAGTTCTCGGATTTGTCGCTGCCGTGATATCCGTTCTCGTGTTTCACCAGGGTATGTGGGGACTGTTGCATCTGCTCGGCCTGATGCCGCCCTGGTACCCGACGCATGGCGTACCGCCTTTTGGCGTGCCACTGATCATTGACCTCTGCTTCTGGGGCGGTGTGTGGGGGGCTGTGTTCGGGCTGGTACTTCCCTGGCTGCCGAACTCGTATCCCATGTGGGTCCTCGGTTTGGGGCTGGGGATCGCAGCGGCATTGGTCGGGCTGTTCATCGTGCCACTTATTAAGGGTTTGCCCATCGCAGGAGGCTGGGCGGTCATGGCGTTCGTGCGCTCATTCCTGATCAACGGATGCTGGGGAATTGGCGTGGGCCTGATCCTGCCGTTGCTCATGCGGCAGGTTCAACCGAAGCCGGCTTGATCGTTCGCGGCTCCTCCGCCAGCGCTGTCGCGCCTACTGCGCGAACGTCTCGCGCAGCCAAGAAGTCACTCGCTCAATCACGGCGTCCTCTCGCCCGCGGTAGAAGTGATCGCAGTCGGGGATGATACCGACCTGGCACGGACCGCGGGCACGCGCCTGAAATGCTTCTGCCGGATAGGCTTCCGCGCTCTCCTGGTCGCCGCGCAAGAACAGCACGGGGCAGCCGATTGATGGCGCCAGCTCCAGCACATCCGGCATTTCGGTGCAGCGATCGACAAAGCTTTCCGCTGTGATCGCGTACCACCATCCCGGCATGAGCATCAGTTCCTTGCCGCGGCCGGCCGCGACGCGTGCCTCGGCCTGAGCGGTGATTTCCTCCAGACGGTCAGCGGCCATCAGGCCGGCCCGACTGCTGCGCGGTACACCGTCCCGCCCGCCACCGTGTGCGGAGAGCAGGATCATCGCGGGCGTGTCTGGATGCTGAGCGACGTGCGCAACCGCCAGCATGCCTCCGTTGCTGTGGCCTATGATGACCGGCGGCGGGTACCCCGCTGCCGCCATCCATCGCGCAGCGGTGGCGTTGTCTTCGATGCCTTCCCGCGTCAGCTGAAAGGCGCCTCCCTCCGCGGCCCGGCTATCGCGGATGGACAGGATGTCGTGGCCGCGGCGATTGAATGCGAGGCAGGCGTATCCCATCGCCGTGAGCGCCGGTGGCAGGAACCGCGGTGCGCCGGTGTAGAAGTTCATCGTATTGCCGTGGAACAGCAGGACCGCGCCGGCACTCGGCGGTCCATCGGGCAGGTGCAGCGC
>JASHQG010000757.1 GCA_030037665.1 Acetobacteraceae bacterium | reverse complement strand
GGTACCGTGGCGACGCTGCTGAAGCCGGAGAACAAGGCCACCCTTGTGAAGGTGCTGACCTATCACGTGGTGCCCGGCAGGTTGTCCGCAATGGATCTGAAGGCTGACGTGAAGGCCGGCGGCGGCAGGGTGGTTCTGAAGACCGTAGAGGGCGAAAACCTGACTGTGACGGAGGTCGGCCGCCGGCTCGAGATCATCGATGCCAAGGGCGACAGAGCGACTGTCACCATTCCAGACGTGAACCAGAGCAACGGCGTGATCCACGTCGTGGATACGGTCTTGCTGCCAAAATAACTGCCCGCATGTCGGACCGGGGGAACATCCCCGGTCCGACAGCATTTCCTCCATTTGTGAACGAGGCAGTCACCATGACAGAGACCGATACAGCCGCGGTCATCGGCGCCGCGACGGCGCGACCTCCCCCGATCCACCCTCTCATCGTGCGCGTCACTCACTGGATCAACGCTGTTGCAATGGGCATGATGGTTTCGAGCGGATGGGCGATCCACAACGCATATCCCACGTTGCCCTTTCTGTTTCCGTCATGGATAACCCTCGGCGGTTCGCTCATCGACGGCCTGCGCTGGCATTTCGCGGCCATGTGGCTCGTGATGATCAATGGCCTCATCTATCTCGCCTATGGATTCTTATCCGGAAGATTGCGCCGCAAGCTGCTGCCGATCACGCCGAGCGCCGTGGTCGGCGACCTGCGCGCTGCACTCGCCGGGCAGCTCAGTCACGACGACATAGCCGTCTACAACGCCGTTCAGCGGCTGCTCTATCTCGGGGTCATCCTGGCCAGCGTCCTGGTGGTGGCGTCGGGCCTGTCAATCTGGAAGCCAGTCCAGCTGCGTTGGCTGGTCATGCTGCTCGGCGACTTCGACAACGCCCGGCTGATCCATTTTGCCGCCATGTCAGCGATTGTCGCCTTCGTCGTCGTGCACGCTGCAATGGCACTTCTGGTGCCGAAGACTCTGCGCGCTATGATCCGTGGCCGGTGAAGGAAACCGAGCGATGACCGGAGTGGACAAAAAACCCCATCCCGATACGGACGTGATCCTGCGCGAGGCTTCACAGGGTCTCGACGTGCGGAGCCGCCGTTTGTTTTTGCGTCGTGCGGTCGGCCTCGGCACCTTGACCCTGCTCACCGGATGCGACGTGACAGACGGATTTTCGGCCGAAGCGGTCCTCAGCCGGATGTCCGATTTCAACGACCGCGTGCAGGCCTGGCTGTTCTCATCGCACCGTCTGGCGCGGGAATATCCCGAGAGCGCGATCACGCGGCCGTTTCCGTTCAATTCCTTCTATCAGCCCAACACCCCCGCCAAGGCGCCGGTCATCGATCCCGTTACCTATCGGCTGAACATTACCGGACGGGCGGATCGCCGCGACGACTGGACGCTCGACCAGCTCTACGCATTGCCGCGGGTGACCCAGATCACGCGGCACATCTGCATCGAGGGCTGGAGTGCCATTGGCAAGTGGTCGGGGGTACGCTTTTCCGAATTCCTGCGACGGATCGGCGCCGATACGCGCGCGAAATACGTGACGTTCCGCTGTGACGACGACTATGTCACCAGCATCGACATGCCGAGCGCTCTTCACCCACAGACGCAGCTGACCTTCTGGTTTGACGATCATCTGCTGCCGCGCGAATACGGTTTTCCCATGAAGCTCAGAATTCCGACAAAACTCGGCTTCAAGAACCCAAAGCACGTCGGCGAGATCGACATCGGCAATGACTACGTCGGAGGGACGTGGGAGACGGTCGGCTACAACTGGTTTAGCGGATTGTAGCCATGCTCGCAGCTCACACGTCGCTCCTCGCGCCAGCGTTTGCCGTTCGCACATTTGCCGCGCGCCCGGCTCTCGGTTGTTCAGCATCGGCACCGCGGCCTCCGAGCCGGCGTTGTCGCCGTCCGGCGCCTTCGGACATCGGGACTGCGAACGCTCAGTTCCCTGCCGTTGCCGCTGCGTACTGCGCTGCCGCCTGCGCCAGCATGGAGTTCCGCTCCGACGCGAGCAGGTATCCCGAGGAGATCAGACGGTCCGTCGCCCGTGCATAGAGTTTGAGGTATTCGGCTTCATTGCCGTAGCGCCGGGCGACTTCGGACTTCGTCAACGCCTGCCACTGCCCGATATTGCCGCAGATGCCGGTGATCACCGATGTGATGACCGGCGGCAGTGACACGGGCGAGGGTTTGCCCAAAGGCACCACGGTCGCAGGGAACCGTACGCCACCGAGCGGCTGTGCATCCCTTGCGGTAAGCGGCACCTCCAGCCTGACTCCTGGCAGTGGGTTGAAGTGCGCGCTGCTCGTCGGCGCGGGGCCAAGCCGGAACAGGGTCGTCGGCGGCAGTCCGCGGGCCGACGCTGCATCCCGCGAGCCGACCTGATGCGCGAGTTCGATAACAAGGGTGCGCAGGAAGGAATCGTAGACGGTCGGATTGACCGCCACCGCCACACCATTGTTGCACGCGCCTCCGGCACGCTTTGGTGAGAACACGGGCGCCGCATCGCCCGGGGTCGTCACAGGGTGATGCGGGCTCGGCCAGTCATAGCGGCGCATAGCGGCAGGGAGATCCGTCGTGTCCGACATGCTCGCGTGGACGCGGTAGAAGTCTGTGTAGTTCGCGACGTCGACATAGAACGGATCGGTGGCCGGACGTGTCAGCAGTTGCCGCGCCAGCAACGGTCTGGCGTTGGGTGCGAAATAGGGCGCCTGCGCCGCGTGCTGAGCGGCCGCCAGTCGGTTCAGCGCCAGCCAATTTCCGGTGCCGTCGATCGCGATGGCACCATCGAAGACCCGCCTGCCATCCGACGGATCGACATTGAATCCCTCCGCGATGAATGTGTCCACGAACCACGCGCTCTGGCTGATGCCACCAAGGAGCCGGGTCGGGTAGTGGCCGAGGCCGCGCATGCCTGTGCCGAGGTTCTCCCGATCTCCCCCGAGCAGGCGGGCAAAGTCGCGTACAATCACTTCGCCCACGCCCTGCGCCGTCGCCGGCACGCCGGGCGAAATGCCGGTCTGCCAACTGACACGGGCATAGGAGATGGCGCTGTTCTCGAGGAATCCGTTGCCGAGCCCGCGCGGATAGACAGCTCTTGCTATGACGCCTGGCACGTGAATGTGGTCCAGATTGGCGATCATGACGGCCGTGCCGCGGTTTTCGGCTTCGACAAGAACTGTGGAATTCGCCGCCTCGCGTGCCGGCGCAATGATCTCGAAGGCTGAGACATACGGGTAATCAGCGGCCTCGCTCGTTGGCAGTGCGCCAAGGCCCTCGACCTTTTCCCCGGGCGCGACGACCCCGGATAAGGTTCCCCAGCGACGCACGTAAGCGACGCCATTGAACGTGCCCACATCCTGCCGCCCGGCGACGGTGATCCCGGTGATCCCGGATCCGGCCGCAAACGCGGTAATCGGCGCGATGAATGCCGCGAGGCGGATCACCGTTAACAAAAGTCTCCCCATGGCTGTGGCTTTGCCCCCCATCCAATTTTCCGTGGCACAGGTTCGATGGAATTCCACACCCTCGCAATATTCGACATGTCGGGTGGTGGATCACATGTAGGGCGGCCATTCGGATAGAGCGCAGCGGATCGGTCGTGCGTGCGCTGGAACCGACATCGCCAAGCGCGTCGACCGGTGTGCACCGCGCATGTGCGATCGTCACGAACCAAGGGTTGCCACTTGGGCAACGGCCTCGTTTGAAAGCCGGTAGCACGATCAAGGAGGTCGCGCCCTGATCGGGTGATGAACTGGCCATCCCGTTGTCAAGCGACCGATGAGAGGACACAATCGGGGAAACCGCAAAAACGGGCAGCGCGTAGCCCGAGGTGCTTGGCCGGGAGGCGATCATGCGACGTGTTCCGAGACTCATCGCGTTTGCATCCGTTCTGTGCGTCTTGGCGGTCTTTCCGATCGCGCGCGTCTCGGCGCAGCATCTCCGGTACCATGAGGCTCCCGCGCTTGCGGCAGAGGTAAAGGCCGGCAAGCTGCCGCCGGTCGCGCAGCGCCTGCCGCAACAGCCATTGGTTGTGCCAGTCGTGGAGCGTGTCGGCGAGTATGGCGGCGTCTGGCGCCGCGCATTTCTTGGCCCGGCCGACGCCAACAATTATGTTCGCATTGTCTATGATGGACTGTTCCGCTTCGCGCCCGACGGAGCAGAGATCGAGCCGCATATTGCTCTCGGCGCCAAGGCATCGCCCGATTTCAGGGTCTGGACGATTCTGTTGCGCAAGGGCGCCCGCTGGTCCGACGGCGCGCCATTCACCGCCGACGACATCCTGTACTGGTACAACGACATCCTGCTTAACAAGGACCTGACGCCGACGCTGCCGACCTGGATGCAAAATTCCGATGGAACCGCCGCAAAGGTTGGAAAGGTCGACGACTATACCGTCACGTTCACTTTCGACCGGCCGTCCACGCTGTTCCTGACACAGGTTGCTGACGAGGACGGTGAAGACCAGTCCTACGCGATGTTCCAGCCGGCGCATTACCTGAAGCAGTTCGATCCGAAATACACGGCAATCGACAAGATCGATGCCATGGCCAAGGCGGCGAATTTCAAGACCTGGACACAGCTGTTCTACGCCAAGGCCACGCCCTTCATGAATCCGGACCGGCCGAGCATGGCAGCATGGGTTGCCGCCTCGCGCATCAGCGATCCGGTGTTCGTCATCCGGCGTAATCCGTACTTTATCGGCGTCGACCCGGCCGGGAATCAGCTTCCCTACATAGACGGGGTGCGGTTCACCTATTTTGCCGACCAGCAGGCGTTGAACCTGGCGGCGATCGCCGGCGATTTCGACATGCAGGAACGTCATGTCCTGATGACGAACTATCCTGTGCTGAAAGAGCAGGAGCAGAAAACCGGAAAGTACCACGTGCTGATCTGGCCGACCTTCGGTGGCTCCGACGCGGTGGTTGCGATCAACAGCACCTACACGGCTGACCCCGTGATCGGCAAGCTGCTGGCAAACAAGGACTTCCGGGTTGCGCTCTCTTATGCGATCAACCGCGACGAGATCAAGGAATCGGTTTTCCTGGGTCTGGGTGAAGCGCGGCAACCGGTCCCGGCGCCCTTGCATGCCTATTATCCCGGCAAGGAATGGGCCGAGAAATATACCCAATACCGTCCGGATCTCGCCAACAAGATGCTGGATGCGCTTGGCCTGACGAAGCGCGACGCACAGGGCATACGGCTCATGGCAAACGGCAAGCCGGCGACAATCGAGCTCGGTGTCGTCCCTGCATTCGGCGCCTGGCCCGACACGGCGCAGCTTATCGCCAAAGACTGGCAGGCGGTCGGGATCAGGACTGTGGTGCAGGTCCGCGAACGCGCGCTCGAAGTCAATATGCGGCTTGCCGATCAGCTCATGGCAGAGATGTGGAACGAGGACACGACCGGGTATCCGTTCACCGGTAGCGCCAAAATGGATCTGCGCAATGGGGCCCTGGGGACGCTGACGATAGGCCCGCTTTACTCCCGCTGGCTGAGCTCCGGTGGCAAGGACGGTGTTGAGCCGCCTGCGCCGCTGAAGCGCATCATGCAGCTCATTGACAGGGCCCGAACTGTCGGGCGCGATGGGCAAGTCGAGGCGGCACACGAACTGTTCCGCATCTGGGCGGACAATGTGTATGAGATCGGCACAATCGGGCTGACACCCATGGTGCAGGGCGTGGTCGTGGTCAACAGCAAGATGCACAACGTGCCGAAGACGTTGGCCAATGACTGGCCGCTGCGCACCCCGGGCGATGGGCGCCCCGAGCAGTTCTTCTTCTCCCAGTGACGCGCACGATCGCCGTTCGGCTGCTGCTGCTACCGTTCCTCCTGGTGGTATATTCGTTCGCGATCTTCGCGATCATCCATGCGCCGCCAGGAGATTTCCTGACGGAATACGTTGCGCAGCTGGCAGCGACCGGCACATCGATCAGCGCCGATCAGGTCAACGCGCTTCGGCACCAGTATGGCTTGGATCAGCCGTTCATCGTGCAGTACCTCTACTGGCTACGCGACCTGCTGCACGGCAATCTCGGGCTATCGCTCGAGTACCAGCGGCCGAATGCTGAGCTGATCGGCAACACATTGGGACTGACACTCGCACTGGCGGCGATGTCATTCGTGCTGACCTGGCTGATCGCTGTGCCGGCAGGCATCTATTCCGCAACGCATCCCCGTTCGGCTCTGGACCACATCATCACGGTCATCAACTATATCGGCGTGGCGACGCCGAACTTCATGCTGGCGTTGGTCTTGATGTGGCTCGCCTTCGCATACTTCGGCACCGACCTCACGGGTCTGTTCTCGCAGCGATATGCCGATGCTCCCTGGAGCTTCGCACGCGTCGTCGACCTGCTGAAGCATATCTGGCTCCCGGCCCTGGTAATTGGCATTGCGGGCACGGCACGGCTCACCCGTATCATGCGCGCCAATCTCCTCGACGAGCTGAACAAACCCTATGTGACGACGGCACGCGCCAAGGGGTTGCGCGAGTCGCGACTTGTACTGCGATATCCGGTGCGGCTTGCGCTCAACCCTCTGGTCAGCACCATCGGTTGGTACCTGCCCCAGCTGTTCTCCGGCAGCCTGATCGTGGCGACGGTCATGAACCTGCCGAACATCGGTCCCCTGCTGCTGCGGGCGTTAACCGTTCAGGACATGTACCTGGCCGGTGCGATCCTGCTGATCTACTCATTTCTGACGATCGTCGGGACGTTGGTGTCCGATATTCTGCTGGCGCTGGTCGACCCGCGCATCCGGATGGAGCGGTAGCGCCATGTCCGCGGTGCAGACTATCCCAGTCGCCACGGCCGCTGCCGACGAGCGGATCGCCGTTGCTCCGAACTGGAAGCTGGTGTGGTGGAGGTTCCGCCGTCACCGTCTGGCAATGATCAGCGCCGGCCTGCTTATCCTCCTGTATCTTGTCGTGCTCTTCCCGGACTTCTTCAGTACGCAGGATCCAGAGCGGACGGATGCGCGGCAGGCGTTCATTCCGGTGCAGATGGTGCATTTGTTCGATGACGGGGCGCTGAGGCCCTGGGTTCCGGCTATCGTCGGCAAGCGCGATCCGGTGACATTGCGCATGCGATGGACCACCGATCCGAGGCGCAAGATCCATGTCGGGTTCTTCACGCGCGGCGAATCCTATCGAGTGTTCGGTCTGTTGTCCACCAGTGTCCATCTGATCGGCCCAACCGACCCTGCCGAGCGCATCTTTCTTCTGGGCTCGGACCGGCTGGGCCGCGACCAGTGGTCGCGGATCATGCGTGGCACGCAGACGTCGATGACGGTCGGCCTCGTCGCAGTTGCGCTCAGCGTCGTCTTTGGCGTGGTACTGGGGGGCATCTCTGGTTATTTCGGCGGGTTGATCGACCTGGTGATCCAGCGGCTGATCGAACTGCTGCAATCCGTCCCGACAATTCCGATATGGCTTGCGCTTTCGGCGGCGCTGCCGCGCGACTGGACCCCGGTCCAGGTGTTCTTCGCCATCACTGTTATCCTGTCACTGGTCGGCTGGACCACATTGGCGCGCGAGGTTCGCGGCCGGTTCCTCGCATTGCGCGAAGAGGACTTCGTCCTCGCCGCACGCCTCGCGGGCTGCAGCCGGATGCGCATCATTCTGCGCCATATGGTGCCCACCTTTCTCAGTCACATCATCGCCACCAGCTCGCTTGCCATACCGGTGATGATCATCAATGAAACCTCGCTGTCGTTTCTTGGTCTGGGCATTCGTCCGCCGGCGATCAGCTGGGGCGTTCTGCTGCAGGAGGCGCAGAACATCCAGACTTTAGCGCTGGCACCGTGGCTGCTGATTCCGGGGCTCATTGTCATCGTGACGGTGCTGGCTTTCAATCTGGTGGGCGACGGTCTTCGCGATGCCTCCGATCCCTACAGCCACTGAGCCGCTGCTCCGGGTACGTGATCTGCGCGTTGCGTTCCGTTTGGACGAGGGCACGGTGCGCGCTGTCGACGGTGTCAGTTTCGAGGTGTTCCCCGGGCAGGTGCTCGGCATTGTCGGCGAAAGCGGCTGCGGCAAGAGCGTGACCATGCGCGCGATCCTGCAGCTGATCGATCCGCCCGGGCGGATCACCGGTGGCGAGATCCTGTACCGCCGGGACGCGGACCCGATCGACCTTGCGCAGCTTCACCCGCGTGGGCGCGTGATGCGGGGCCTGCGCGGCGCGGAGATCGCCCTGATCCCGCAGGAACCCATGGCGGCGTTCAGCCCAGTGCACAGGATCGGCGAGCAGATCATCGAAGCAATCATGCTGCATGCGCGCCAGAGCGGTCGACTGGTTGGACGGGACGAGGCACGCGCTATGACGATCGAGCTGTTGCGCGATGTCGGCATCTCCTCGCCCGGGTCGCGTGTGGACGCCTATTCGTGGCAGCTTTCAGGCGGTCTGCGCCAGCGTGCGATGATCGCGATGGCGCTGTCGTGCCGGCCGCGTCTGTTGATTGCCGACGAACCAACCACCGCGATCGACGTCACGACGCAGGCGCAGATTCTGGCGCTGTTGCGCGAGCTGCAGAACCAGCACCAGACAGCGATCATCTTCGTCACTCACGATCTCGGGGTGATTGCGCAGATGGCTCACCACGTTGTGGTCATGTATCTCGGCCGGGTCATGGAAGAAGGGCCCGTCGACGACATTTTCCATGCGCCGCGCCATCCGTACACCAAGGCGCTGCTGCGCTCGATTCCGAGCCTGCACCCTGATACGCGCACTGCGCTACCGGTGATTGCTGGCGCGCTGCCGCATCCGCTCAATCGTCCCTCCGGCTGTCCGTTCCATCCCCGGTGCGACGAAATAATGCCCCAGCGTTGTGCGGCGGCGGTACCCGCCATGCACGCGAACGGTCCTCGCCAGGGTGTGAGCTGCTTCCGCTTCAGCGATCTGGCGGAACGAGCATGAACGCGCCCCTGCTCGAACTACGCAATGTGCGGAAATTCTATCCGCTTACGCGCGGACTGTTCCGTCGCATTGTCGGTCAGGTTCGTGCGGTGGACGATGTGAGCTTCGCGATCGAGGAGGGCGAAGCTCTGGGCCTGGTCGGCGAGAGCGGCTGCGGCAAAACGACGACCGCGCGCTGCATTCTGCGCGCGATCGATCCGACGGATGGTCAGGTGCTGTACCGGACGCGCGCCGAGAAGGTCGTCGATCTGGCACCGATGTCGGGGGCCGAGCTGGGTCCGCTGCGTCGAGAGATCCAGATGATCTTCCAGGATCCGTTTGGCTCGCTCAATCCACGCATGACGCTCTTCGATAATGTCGGTGAACCGTTGCTGGTGCACGGGATGCGGAACCGCCGTGAGCGAATGGATCGTGTTGCCGAATTGCTGCGCCTCGTCGGGCTGCGGCCGGAGTTCATGCACCGCTTCCCGCACGCCTTTAGTGGCGGACAGCGCCAGCGCATCGGAATCGCGCGGGCCCTCGCAACCGGACCGCGACTCGTGGTGGCGGACGAACCGGTATCGGCACTCGATGTTTCGGTGCAGGCACAGGTGCTGAACCTGTTGCTCGAGCTGCAATCGCGGCTGCAGCTGACCTTTCTGTTCGTGGCCCACGACCTGTCGGTGGTACGGCATGTCTGCCACCGGGTCGCGGTCATGTACGTCGGCCAACTGGTCGAGCTGGCTGCAACCACGGAACTGTTTGAGCGACCGCTGCATCCCTATACGGCCGCTTTGCTACGCGCGGTTCCGGTGCCCGATCCGCGTCGGCGGGCAGGTGACGTGACCCTGAGCGGCGAGGTGCCGAGCCCGCTTTCGCCGCCCTCCGGCTGCTATTTCCACCCGCGCTGCGTCTTCGCCCAGCCACGCTGCCAGCACGAGGCGCCGGCGCTGCGGGAGGTGGCGCCAGGACATCACGCGCGGTGCCACTTCGCCGGGACGATGGATTTGCGCGTTGCAGGTGGATGATGCCGCCGGGAGTCGGAGGAACGTGCATGCCGCAGGCACCGGGGCGCGTACCCAGAGTCGCCGGCGACGGCGCCAGCATCGGCGGCTGGCCGCCGCTCGGGCTGCCGGCACTCTGGTGCGGCGTTCATCCAGCACCGGGTCGCGTAGAACGACGGGCTCGACGCCGAACATCGCACCAGGCGCGACGTGGCGCGCCGCCACGCGTCGATGATTTCGCTCACCCTCAGGTCGGCGAAAATGCCACGTCCTTCCGGAACCACGCCCAGATCCAGCGCCAAGCGGCGTGCCACGTTCGTGCGATCGGCGGGCCGCTATCGAACAACATGCTGCCGCCACGCACGAAAGGGCAAAGCGCTTCTCCGTTTGGTGCCGGACGAGCGACGGATCGTGAGCACAGCGTTCCCGCGCATCACCTATCACCTCTGAGGCGCGTTGTACCGATTGACATGCGTGACTTCAGGGTAGAACACTGCCGCCTCGCATCAGACGCTAACGGCCGCGGCGCGCGGCGCGCGGCCTTTGTCCACCGCTGACGGAGGAACCCGACAATGCCACTTGATGCTGCCATCACACCGAAGAGCGTCACCGCGACACTCCACTATCAGGTGCGCACCGACAGAAAGCCCGAACGCTACGTCGGCGGGCCACCGCCTGGCGTTGTGCCGTTCACGGGGATCGACGATCCACGCGAGGTTCTGATCCAGGATGGGCGCGGGCGTGAGTCGGAATTCTCGCTTGACCGCAATGGCTTCCAACTGGTCAAGGCGCCTACGCAGGTGCGGGATTTTTATTCCCGCGAAGAGGTTCAAAGCGTGTACTACCCCGAAGTCGAACGTCTTTTGAAGGACGTGTTGGGAGCGTCACGCGTCGTCGTTTTCGATCACAATACCCGTAATGCCGGGCGTCCCGGACAGAGCATTCCGTCGCGCCAGGTCCATAACGATCACACCATCAACTCGGCGCCCCGACGTGTTCGCGATCACCTGGGCGACGAAGCGGAAGAGCTGCTGAAACACCGTTTTGGCGTCGTCAATGTCTGGCGCCCCATTCGCGGCCCTGTTCTCGACTCGCCACTGGCGCTCTGCGATGCGCGCTCCTTCACCGACGAGGACCTGATCGCGAGCGATCTCGTGTATCAGCACGTGCGCGGAGAGACTTCACGCGTCGAATTCAAGCCGGAACACAGATGGTATTATTTCTCCCAACAGCAGCAAGATGAAGTTCTGCTGATCCGGGTCCACGACAGCGCGAACGACGGCCGCGCTCGGCTCTCATTTCACACGTCGTTCGAAAATCCCGCGGCACCGGACGCGCCGCCGCGAGAGAGCATTGAGGTTCGGACACTCGTGTTCTTTCCACCCGAGACCTGACAGGCAAGCGCGCCGCCGCCTGCGTGGGGCGGCGGCGCGACCGGAAAACCGGGCGCGGCCAACGCAACAGAGGCCAAGCGTGCCGGACATCAGGTCCGCCGCGATGGAGGCCGTAGCCGCCAGCGGCGTCAAACCGCCCGCCGCTGGAGCCCTGGTTGGTCGAAAACGCGTCGGGCAGGATGGCCCAACCCGGTGACAGCGCGGCGATCAAGATCAGGTCCAGAAGCAACAACAGCAGTATGAACAGTGTCGCGAGGGCGGGCCGACCAGGCTGACCCACCGCAACCCCGTCGGCGTCGAATGGCCAGACCAGGGGGAGACCGATTGGGACGCTTCAGTGGGTCGCGACGCGTCAGTGGCCCCCGCGAACCACCCGGTCGCAACGAACAAAGTCAGCTCCCGGTGCCAAGAATCTCGGTGTGAGAGCGCACATGACGCCAGTGCCGCCAGGCCGCCGCGACAGCACGATTGAGGAGGGGGCTGAGAACGATATCAGCCAAGCCTACCACGCCGCCGAGCACCCAGTTGTCCGAGACAGCGACGACGATCGCGCACAGCACCAGACCGCGGAGCGTCCGTCCCGTCATGCGCTGCATAAATACCGCGCGCTTCGTCGACCCCGCATTGCCGATGAGGCGGTGCACGCGGTTGGAGCGAACGGAAAGCAGCGCTTGTTCGCCGCTCGCTTCGGTCTGTGAGTCCTCGATGACACCTAAGGCGACGGTCCGGTTCGTCATCCGGTCCACCAGGATCAAAGAACCGAGCACGCGGTCAGTGGCGTATTGGTCCGTCACGAGCGGCCGGTCGAACGCGAGGTCGGCGAGACCGATTTCGTTCATAACGAGCGTTGTCGCGGGACGCGGTTCGAAGCGCTCAATGTCGATCGCGTGGTGCAGTCGCGTAACATGGCCGTTGGCGGCGGCGGCACCGAGACGGATCCGAAAGCTCTGGCCCGGTGCCAGCGGCGTCTCGCCCATCCACAACAGGCGCGCGGTGACCAAGGTCGTGGCGGTCAACGGATCGTCCGCCGCAACAATCACGTCGCCGCGGGAAATATCGATCTCGTCGTTAAGTGTCAGCGTGACCGCTTGACCGGCGACCGCGCTGGAAAGATCCCCCTCCGCCGTCACGATGCGCTCGATGCGGCTGCGCTGACCACCGGGCAGCGTGATCACCGGTTGGCGCGCGTGGATCACGCCTCCCGCGACCGTCCCGGCATAGCCACGAAAGTCAAGGTTCGGCCGGTTCACGTACTGCACCGGGAAACGGAACCCCGCTTCGACTTGTCCGACGGCCGGCGTCAGGGAGACCGTCTCGAGATATTCCAACAGGGGCGGGCGGTCATACCACGGCATTCGGTCCGACCGAACCGCGACGTTATCCCCCTCGCGCGCGCAAATCGGGATCGCGGCGACTGACGTGAAGCCGAGGGACCGGACCGCCGCGCGATAATCGGCATTGATCCGATGAAAGACATGCGCATCGAAGTCGACAAGATCCATCTTGTTGACCGCGAGCACGACATGCTTCACGCCCAACATCGAGACGATATAGGAATGACGGAGGGTTTGCGGCAATAGGCCCTTGCGGGAATCGACCAGAATGATAGCGACGTCCACGTTCGACGCGCCGGTCGCCATGTTGCGCGTGTACTGCTCATGACCGGGCGCGTCGGCCAGAATGAAACTGCGATGGGGCGTCGAGAAATAGCGCCAGGCGACGTCGATCGTGATTCCCTGTTCGCGCTCGGCTGAGAGACCATCGACCAGGAGCGCGAAGTCGCGCTCCTCGCCGTGGGTGCCGAAGCGCTTTGAGTCCCGATCGAGCGCGGAAAGCTGATCGTCCGGCACCGCATCCGAGTCGAACAGCAGCCGGCCTAGCAACGTCGATTTTCCATCATCGACAGAGCCACACGCGATCAGACGCAGAAGGGAACCCGATGTCTCGGGCACCGGGTCGTGAAGCTGAAGCGCGGCGCTCATCAGAAATAGCCTTCCTGCTTCTTTTGCTCCATGGACCCGGTCGTGTCGTGATCGATCGCTCGACCCTGGCGTTCGGACGTACGCGATGACCGCATCTCGACGATGATGTCTGATAACGTCGATGCTCTGCTTTCGGAGGCACCGGTCAGAGGATAACACCCCAGCGTCCGAAATCGGACCCATTTCGTTTCGACTGTCTCTCCCGGACGCAGCACCATGCGTTCATCGTCCCGCATGATCAGCATTCCGTCGCGTTCGACCACGGGCCTCGGTGCCGCGAAATACAGGGGCACGACTTCAATGTTTTGCTGTTTGACGTAGTCCCAGATGTCCACTTCCGTCCAGTCCGAAAGCGGAAACACCCGAAAGCTTTCGCCAGGCCATTTGTCGGTATTGTAGAGGCGCCACGGCTCGGGCCGCTGGTTCTTCGGATCCCAGCGATGCTCGGCGGAGCGCAGTGACAAGACGCGTTCCTTCGCGCGGGATTTCTCTTCATCGCGGCGAGCGCCGCCGAACGCGGCGTCGAACTTATGGATGTCCAACGCCTGCTTCAGTGCCTGCGTTTTCATGACGTCGGTGTGCAGGCGAGAACCGGAGGCGAACGGGTTAACCCCGGCCCGCAGCCCATCCTGATTGGTGTGAACGAGCAGGCGAACCCCCAGTTCCTTCGCACGACGGTCGCGGAACGCGATCATGTCGCGGAATTTCCAGGTCGTGTCGATGTGGAGCAGCGGAAATGGCAGCGGCGCCGGATAAAACGCCTTCAACGCCAGATGCAGCAGGACACAGGAATCCTTGCCGACTGACCACAGCATCACCGGATTGTCGCTGGTCGCGACGACCTCGCGAAAAAGATGGATGCTTTCCGCCTCGAGGCGTTCCAGCCGCGTGAGAAGTCTCATGACGCCGCCCCGGCGCGAACGAGACGACCGTCAGGCGTGAGATGCAGGCCGCATTCGCGGCCCGATTCCTCTTCCCACCACCAGCGCCCCGATCGCTCCGCGCCATTCGGGGCGACCGCGCGGGTGCAAGGCGCACAGCCTATCGACAGAAACCCACGCGCATGCAACCGGTTTACGGGGATGTTCTCCGCCGCCGCAACCTCGGCGAGCCTCCCGCGCGTCCAGTCCAGCAACGGGTTCGCCTTCAACAGTCCATGCACGCTATCGCTGGCGACGAAAGCCGCGCCGGCCCTCGCCGCCGACTGGTCCGCCCGCAGGCCGGTGATCCAGGCAGCGGCACCCCGCAGCGCCCGGCCTAGAGGCGCGACCTTGCGGACGGTGCAGCACGCGACGCGCGCGGCCTTGCTCGCGTACAGCCCATCGATTCCCTGGGCCGCCACCAGCGTCTCAACCGAGACGGTGTCGGGATAGAACGCGCGCACGCGAATGCCGTAGCGTTGTTCGGTGGCGGCCCAGACAGCATGCGTCTCGGGGAACAGCCGTCCGGTGTCGAGGGTGACAAATGAGACGGCTAATCCGGCCCCGGCGATCCAATGGGTCAGCACCTGGTCTTCCAGGCCGAAACTGGTGGTGAAGACAAGCGGGCCTGCGACCCGTTCACGTAGCAAGGAAAGCCGCCCACGGGGATCAAGGTTTCGGAACGCGCTGTCGAGTTCCTTGACGAGCGAGAGATCGACAGCGGCGGCGCTCGAACCGGGCGCGGACGGATTGACCATGACCTTGCAAACTCCTACGCGCTCCGATCGGCGGAGCCGGCGGAGTTCTCTCGCGATCGGTATAGAAGCCAGCGAGTTTGTTTGAAATCGGGCGCATGTCGCGGTGGCGGAATAATCGCGCGGCGAGAGCGGCTTGATCGGGCGATGCCCGAACCATGCGCGTTCGGCTCTTGAACAGCACAGAGGCGGATTCATTCTCTGCCGCCGCGGAGGGCGCCAAAACCACGCCACCACGACGATAATTGAAGAAAGGTCATTCTGGACCGGCCTCAGGCCACGGGAAGCGAGGAATAACGTTCGCTCGGCGTGGCTTTCTCCTGGCTCATAGCTCCTATGACAAATCCGGGACGCTGAAGCGAGAACGGTCAGGCCCGGCGTGCCAGATGCCGGC
>JASHQG010000078.1 GCA_030037665.1 Acetobacteraceae bacterium | reverse complement strand
AGCAGGATCTGCTTTTGCCGCTCGATGCCCTGCAGAAGTGACATATCGACGCGCGCCACCTGCGCGACCGGCGCGAGATGCGGCGGGGACGGATGCCACACGAAAGCCTCCGCCGCCTCCAGCGCCACGACGGGCGCCGGCAGCGGTGCCAGGCGTTCCAGAGCCGCGGCGATGCGTGTGGCGAGTTCGATCAGGCGTTGGTCCATTGGCGGGAATGTCCGGAGGAACTTGACGTAAGGGGGGCGGAAAGTATGGTCCCGCACCGTTCACCGCAAGGACCAGGGACCAATGAACCCGTTTGCCCTGATTTCCCCCGCCTACGCGCAGGACGCGTCGGGCATGCTGGGCAACGCCACGTCGTTCCTGCCGTTGGTGTTGATCTTCGCAGTCTTCTATTTCATGCTGATCCGCCCACAGCAGCAGAAACAGAAGGAAACCCGTGCCATGATCGCCGCGGTCAAGCGCGGCGACCGCGTGGTGACCGGTGGCGGGATCCTCGGGACCGTACAGCGCGTTCCCATGGTGCAGGACAAGACCGGCAAGCAGGTGCCGTCGAACGAAATCGAAGTCGAAATCGCACCGAACATTCGCGTCACCGTTTTGCGCGACACGATCAGCGCTGTGGTGAGGCCGACGGCCGCGAACGACTGAGCGCAGCGTTCCGAGAGAGCGGGAGAGACTCAACCGCAAAGCCGTCGCGTGAAGCGGCGGACCGAAGATGATGCCGTGCGGTTCGCCGACCAGTCGCGTTGTGCCGTGACCCGTTCCGCTGCGCGGGCGTGGTGTCGGTTGACGCGCGCCACATCTGTCCGCAGCCTTCCCCGTGGTTTGCGCAATGGGGGTCGGAATGCGGATCGCGGACATGGACTGGCGCATGGTGGAAGACTGGATCCGCCGCGACGACCGCTGCGTCCTGCCCATCGGCAGCACCGAACAACACGCCGGCCTGTCACTGGCGACCGATGCGATCCTGGCGGAACGCGTCGCCGTGGAAGCCACCGAGCCGCTCGGCGTTCCCGTATTCCCCGTGCTGTCCTATGGCCTGACCGCGTACTTCACCAGCTTTCCTGGCACGGTCACATTGCGCGTGGCGACATTCGCCGCGCTGCTGCGCGATGTATTGGACAGCCTGAAGCTCACCGGCTTCCGCCGTGTGCTGATCGTCAACGGTCACGGCGGCAACCAGCCGGCGCTGCCGCTCGCGCAGGAATGGATGATGGACAATCCGGACGCGCGCGTGCGGGTACATGACTGGTGGCGTGCGCCGCAGACCTCGGCGGTGGTGCGGCGCATCGATCCGATCGCCGGCCATGCGAGCTGGATGGAGAATTTCGCCTGGACCCGCCTGCCGGATCGCCAATCCGGAGAGGGTGCCAAACCAGCTGTCGACATTGATCGCCTGCGCGCGCTGCCGCCGTTCGAAGTCCGCCTGATGCTGGACGACGGCAACTTCGGCGGACGTTATCAGCGTGACGATGCAGAGATGATGGAGATCTGGGACGTCGCCGTGCAGGAGACGCGCGCGCTCCTGGAAGACTGGTGATGGCCGCACCCGTCCTGATCTGGGGCGCGGGCGCGATCGGTGGTTCGGTTGGCGCGTGGCTCAAACGCGCCGGCCATGACGTCACATTCGTCGACGTCGTGGCGGACCACGTCGCCGCCATCAAAAACCCCGCGCACGGACTACGGATCACCGGACCCGTCGAGGAGTTCACGGTGACGACCCCGGCGCGGCTGCCGGCGGAGGTGTCCGGCAAATGGCCGCGCATCTTCCTGGCTGTGAAGGCGCAGGATACCGAGGCAGCCACGCATGCTCTGGCGCCCTTCCTGGCTGACGATGGCGACGTTCTCTCGCTGCAGAATGGGCTGAACGAAAATATCATCGCCGGCATTGTCGGTCGTGCCCGCACCATCGGTGCCTTCATCAATTTCGCCGCCGACTGGACGGCGCCGGGCGAGATCATGTTCGGCAATCGCGGCGCCGTCGTGCTGGGCGAGCTGGACGGCACCATCTCGCCCCGGCTACGGGCACTGCATGCGTTGATGTGCGACTTCGAGCCCGACGCGATCGTCACCTCTGACATCTGGGCGTATCTCTGGGGCAAGCTCGGTTACGGCTCCATGCTGTTCGCGCAGGCGCTGGGTGAAGCCGGCATTGCCGATTGCCTGACACGGCCACAGCTGCTGGACCTGTGGCGCCAACTCGGTGCCGAGGCGATCAGCGTCGCGTTGGCCGAAGGCGTGCGGCCGCGTGGCTTCAACGGGTACGAGGTGGACGCGTTCCGCTCGGGGGCGAGTGCAGCGGCAGCGCGCGCCTCGTTGGCGGCAATGGCCGGGCTTTATCGTGGCAGTACCAAGACACACTCCGGCGTGTGGCGTGATCTGTGGGTGCGCAAGCGACGCACAGAAGTCGACGTGCAGATCGCCCCGATCGCTGAACGCGGTGCGAGGCACGGCATTGATTGCCGGGCTACGCGGATCCTCGTCGAGATGATCCACGAGGCGGAGCAAGGCACGCGCGGAATGAGCGACGACAATTTGCTCGAATTGGCAAACAGGAGCGCGCCGCAATGAATATGCGCTTCGATGGCAAGGTTGTCGCGGTCACCGGCGCAGGTCATGGCTTCGGCCGCGCCATCGCACAAAGCTTTGCCGGTCTCGGCGCGCGGGTTTTCGCTACCGACATCTCGGCCGACCAACTTGCGGAAACCGCGGCGCCCGGCGGCATCATCACCAGAGTGGTTGATCTGCGCGACCGCGCGGCCGGAGCCGCATGGATCCATCAGATCGAGGCGGAGACGGCAAGCGCGATCCACGTGCTGGTGAATGACGCGGGCGGCGTCGCCGGACAGGAGCACAAACCGCTCGAAGATGTCTCCGACGAGGACTGGAATGTCATTTTCGACATTAACGTCAATGCTGCTTTCCTGTTGTGCCGGGCTGCCGCACCCGCGATGAAACGCGCACGCGGCGGGCGCATCGTGAACATCAGCTCGGGCGCGGGGCTGCAGGCGTCGCTGACCGGTATCCAGGCGTATTGCAGCGCCAAGCACGCGGTGGTCGGGCTGACGCGGCAACTTGCACACGAGCTCGGTCCGTTCAACATCACGGTCAATTCGGTTGCACCGGGCTTCATCCGAACCAATCCGGCGACCGAACGACAATGGGAGAGCTACGGTCCCGACGGGCAGCGCGAACTGGTGCGGCGTATCGCCATGCAACGTCTGGGCACGGCGCAGGACATTGCCAATGCGGTACTGTTCTTTGCTTCGGACCTGGCGGGATTCGTGAATGGCCAAATTCTGCAGGTCGATGGCGGACGCTGATCCGGGTGGGCTGCGGGCACTGATCCAGGCGGTTGGCGCGCACTGATCCCGATCAGTTCGCGGCGTTCGAACTGGGGAGAGATGACGACCTGCTCCGGTCGTGGTGCCTTGATCGTCTCGGTCAAGAGAGCGGCTCAGGTAGCGCCGGGATGCCTCGGTCGACCGATCGATGCCAGGGGCCTCGGCCGGGTTGCCATTCGCGGCCGTGCGTGCTGGCGGAAGCGCGCACCGGTGATGAGGCCGGACTGGCGGAGACGGGCGCGGTATCGGTCGCCGGGCTTATCAACGCCGGCGGTTGCGCAAGGCGCTTGGAGATCAGTGATCGCCCGAACAGGATTTCGTCAGAGACGACGCGGCCGAGTAGCAGCCAGGATGGTACATGTCCGCACCGGCCTCGCCCGAATAGTCGGGCGAATCGGGGTCCTGATTGTTGGCGCGGGTCTCTCCGCAGGCCGCAAGACCGAAGGACAACAGGCCGAGAAGGGCCCAACGACGAGAAGTAGGCATGGCGGTGCCCTTTCCGTTGGATGGCGGCAGCTCAGTCCTTTGCCGCCGGTTTTTTAGTGTGACGCCGCGGCGAGGCCAAGTGTGACGTCAAAACCCTACGGTCCTTCGCCCCCCGGCGTCGTCAGTCCGGCACTCCTCTCTCGAGCACTCCTCTCTCCCGCCGCGCCGCGTTCTCCGCGACGCCCGCCAGATGGCGTGCCGACACGAAGTCCGACCGCAATGCTGCGGTCGCCACATCGCGAGTCGAAACGCGAATGGTCCAGCCGCGCAGAAAACCCTGCGGCCGTGCGCCGCCAGGTCAACCCGGTACTGACGCGCAACGCGAGCACAGCCCGGCCGGTCGCCCACGCCCCTGATCACGGGCGGTGCAATCGACGCCAAGACGATCGTTGCGCAGGCATCCTCCGGAGCATTTTTTGACGCCTAGACCACGCGCGGACGCACCTTCTCGCACAGAAGCTGCAGGGATCGCATCATAAGCGGCGATGGAATCAGCGCGCCGAAATTCAATTCGGCCAGGATCCCGTTGATGCCGAGCTCTTCCTGCAACTGGAGGAGCCGCTCGGCGACCCGCTCGGGGCCGCCGACCACGACCTTGTCACGCAGCACGTCGGTATAGGTGATGTTACGCACCTCCTCGAGCTCCGCGCGGCGGCGTTTGTTCGGTGAGCCTTCAAGCTGGGTGACGAGTTTCTTGTAACCCGCCATCATGCTGGGTTCGGCTTCCTCCAGTGCGCGTGCGTCGGTATCGGCGACGTGCAATGAGAGGCGTAGATGCACCTCACCCCGGCCCGGGTGGCCTGCCTCCTGATAAGCCTCGCGATAGGCTTTCAGATCCGGCGCCAGACCGGCCAACGATCCGCTGCGTACCGCAACGAAGAGGGGATAGCCCAGTCGACCCAGCATCGGGAACGTGTCCTCGCTGGCGCCCGCGATGCGGATCGGCGGATGCGGGTTCTGGAACGGTCGTGGCACCGCGCGCGCATTGCTGAAGCTGTAGTACCGGCCTTCGTAGGAGAAGGACTCCTGGGTCCAGGCGCGCTTGAGGATGTCCAGCACTTCATAGAAGCGTTCGCGGCTTTCCGAATAGGGCACCCCGTACGCTGCATAGGCACGCGGATTGCCGCTGCGCCCGACGCCCATCAACAGCCGGCCCCGGCTGATCTGATCCACGGTGGCGGATTCCTCGGCCAGCCGCAGCGGATGACACAGCGGCAAGACCTGCACGCCCGTGCCGATGCGAATGCGGCTCGTGCGCGCGGCGATCGCCGCGGCAACCGTCATGGGCACGCTGAGGACGGAGCGCGCCGCCTGCTGATGGATTTCGGCGAGCCACACCGAATCGAGGCCCCAACGCTCGGCGTCCGCCACCTGCGCCAGGCCCTGTGCAAAGGCGTCGACATCGGTTTGGGCCGGCACCTGGCGGTGAAATTCAACATACCAACCGAATTCCATGAACAGTTCCTGCCTCTCTCACCGAGCGGTGCGGAGCGCTCCCCGGCGCTGGACCCGGGGAACACCCGACACCTCGCCGGGGCAATGTAGGCTCCGCACCCCATCGAACAAATGCCGAATTGCGATCCGCGCCATAGCGCTCCGGCATGGACCTACATTATGCTGCGCTGACATGGAAATCCGCAGCCTCAGCTATTTCGTGCGCATCGCCGAGCTCGGTAGCATCACCCGCGCGGCCTCGCATTTGCGCGTCGCTCAGCCGGCGCTGACCCGCCAGGTGCAGCGGCTCGAGGACGAGCTCGGCGTCAGCTTGTTCACACGCGTCAATCGTGGCGTTCGCCTGACCGAAGCCGGACAGAAACTGCTGGAAGGTGCAACGCGCATCCTGCGTGACGTCGAGCGCACCAGCGATGAGATCCGCGCGCAGGACGCGCATCCGAGTGGCAAGATCATCCTTGGCATCACGCCGACACTTTGCCCGGTACTGGCCCCCGAGCTGTTTTCGCGGATGCGCGAGCACTACCCGATGATCGAACTGAAGGTCGTGCATGCCGGCATGGTGCGGCTGGAAGAGATGATCATCGACGGCCGCGTCGACCTGGCGCTTTTGTCGGAGCTGTCGCGCAGCCGGGTGATCGTTTCCACGCGTCTGGCCGAGGAGGAGATGGTGCTGGTGACCAAACCGGGCACCCGTCCGCCCGGCATCGTCACCGCGGCAGAGTTGCGCCGCACCACGCTGATCCTTGGCGACGGCCTGCGCGCGGCGATGGACGCGCTGCTCGCCGG
>JASHQG010000756.1 GCA_030037665.1 Acetobacteraceae bacterium | reverse complement strand
TAAGCTCCGTCCGTGTGCCAGCCTTCTGCACCGCGGCGATAAATTGTCTGGTTCAACGTCCCATCGGCGTTGAACTTGTTGACGCCAAGCATGGTGATCTCTGGGATCTCCGGATGCCGCGTGCTCTTGGACGGATGTGGAACAACGGTGCCGAAACGACGGCTGTAACGCAAGAATTCCTGGATTGTCAGATTCTGGTCGCGCACGACCAGCACATTGCAAGCAAGCCAGGCGCGATAGATGCGCGCAAAATCCGCGTCGTTGAGCTCCTTGACATCGACGTCGGTGACCTCGACGCCGATCTGCTGTCCCGTGCGGCGAATCTGCACCATCGGTATCTCCTCCTGTCCCCGCGCTGCGCCAGCGTGGCCCGAATGGCGGCGCCTGTCGAGACTGACTGTCGTGACTGCCTGTCGTTGCGCCGCGCTCCGTCTTGCTGGATAGTCCTGGCCAATCCATTCGGAGCAACGCCATGCACTTGTTCCAGACCAAGGCAGTGAAGGACTGCGACGCGGCCGCCGCCATTGTCCCGGTCATCGACTACGGGCCCTATTTCGCCGGCGAAGCGGGCGCCTTGCAGCGCCTGGCCCATGACGTGCGCCACGCCTGTGAGAATGTCGGCTTCTTCTACGCGCTGAACCACGGAGTGCCGCAGGACATCATCGATCGCGGCTTCGCTGCCTCTCGCCGCTTCCATGCGCTGCCGCTAGAGGAAAAACTAAGGCTGCGACTAAATCAGAACAACATCGGCTACATGCCGATGAACGCTTCCGTACAGGCGGCATCGACCGTGCACACGGCGACGAAGCCCAACCAGAACGAGAGCTTCTTCATCAGTTATGATCGGGCTGCCGACCACCCCGATGTGCTCGCCGGCATCCCGCTGCGCGGCCGCAATCAGTGGCCCGACCGCCTGCCCGGACTTCGCGAGGACATGAACGCGTACTTCCAGGCGCTCAGCGCGATGTGCGACCGCATGCTGCCGGCCTTCGCGGTGGCACTGGACATGCCGGCGGAATTCTTCACGCCGTACTTCGCCAATGAGTGCCACGCGAATCTGCGCTTCCTGCACTACCCACCGCAGGAAGACATGAGCGAGAATACCTTCGGCACCGCGCCACATACTGACAACAGCTTCATGACCGCACTGGCGCGCACCGACGTGCCTGGACTGGCGATCCGCCTGCCTACCGGGGAATGGTTTGCGCCGCCAGTGATTCCCGGCACGTTCCTGGTCAACCTCGGCAACATCATGCGGCGCTGGTCGAACAACCGATTCCTCGCCACCCCGCATGGCGTGATCAACGAGTCCCGAACCGACCGCTACTCGATAGCCTATTTTCATAGCCCCAACCCGGACGTCATCATCGAATGCCTACCGCGCTGCGTTTCCGCCGATCGTCCGCCGCAGTATCCGCCGGCACTGTACCGTGATCTCGTCCTCGAATTCTACCGGAAGAACTATTTCCACCAGAAAGGCCACGATTCCGAGACGGCCAGGTTGGCGGCCGAATGAGCACCGCCACCGACGAGATCGACGCACTTGTCGCCGTTGCACGGCACCACAACGCGCAGCATCAGTTCATCCCATCGATCACGTGGCCGAACGGCGCCCGCATTGCCGTCAACCTTACGGTCGATTTCGACGCGATGCTTCTGCGCCGTCTGCTGAACGAACCCCCCGCACAGCTCGCCAAAGGTGAATTCGGCGGCCGGGTCGGTATCTGGAGGCTGCTCGAGCTGTTCGCCTCGCACGACGTGAAGGCTACGATCTTCACCCCAGGCCGCATCTGCGAGCTCTATCCTCGGGCCGTGCGTGCTGCGGCGCTCGCCGGGCATGAAATCGCCGACCATATGTGGGAACATCGCGTGCCGAGGGAACCGGCACTCGAAGAAGACCATCTGCGCAAGACTGCGGCAGCACTGGAACGCACCGCCGGCCGCCGGCCGGTCGGGACGCGCAGCAGCCACTCGCGCGCATTGCTGAACCGCGAGGGCTTCGTGTACACGTCGGAAGACTCGGCAGCGCACCTGCCGTACTACCAGCGCGATGACGCACCCGACAGCCGCATGATCAATCTGCCGTTCCACTACGCGATCGACGACGCGATGTTCTATAGTTTCGCCTGGCTCGGCAGCGGCAACTCGGCGCAGCGTATCACCGACCCGGACCGCGTGTCGGACATGTGGTGGTCGGCGTTCTGGCAGCAGTATCAGACCGGCGGTTATCTGAACATCGTGATGCACCCGTTCGTGTCCGGTCGAGCGTTGCGTACCGCGATGATGGACCGGCTGATCACACGCATGAAGTTGCTTCCCGGCGTGTGGTTCGCGACCTGCGAGGAGGTCGCACGCCATTGCCTCGACACCTGCCCCCCAGCTGATGGCCAGTGATGGATCCGCGGCATGCCATGGAAAGACCGTTACACCATATCAGACGAAGTCAGCATCGCCGACAGCGACGTGCGCTGGCCGGATCACAATCGCTGCTGCGTGTTGATCACTGTGGACCTCAGCGTCGCATCCGGGCCCGCCGGTATCCAAACCAGCGACCTCACCAGCCCCGCGGCGCAGTTCGCAGCGCATGACGGACTTAGCAACATCCTCGAAACTCTGTACCAGCACGGCCTGCATGCGACATTCGCTGTTCCGGCGGTGATGGCCCGCATCTACGGCGACCGGCTGCGTGAGATTGCCGACGCGGGACACGAGATCGCGGCCGAAGGCCTGCGGCATGAAGACGTGAGTACCCTGTCACGCAGCGACGAAGGGGAGCGGCTGGCAGCCACCACCCAGATCCTGACTGAAGTGACGGGCAAGCGGCCGAGCGGTTGGTTCTCCCTGCCTCGACAGGATGATCCGTTCGCTGGCGGCACGATCGGCCCGCATACAATCGATTTGCTGATCGACGCAGGGTATGAGTACTTCGGCAACGGCCTGGCTGACGACGCGCCGCACTATTGGGTCAGCGATTTCGCCTCACACCGGTCGATTCTGACACTGCCGTACTATTATCATTTCGATGATCAATTTTTTCTGCTCTTTCCGCGCAAGGGAACCGGCCTGGAGAATGCCGACATGCTGTCCCGCAATTGGCACGCCGAATTCGATGCGCAATACAGGCGCGGCCGATGCTTTCAGATGACGCTGCACCCACAGGGCAGCGGCTGGGCAAACCGGCTGCAGCTCTTGCAGCTGTTCCTCTCGCACATGCGTAGCTTCCCTCGATTGTGGAATCCGACCGGCGCAGAGTGCGCGCGTTACTGGCGCACGGTTTTGCCGGCACCGCGGCTCGAAGCCTCGATCTGGCAGGATCATCCGGGCAGTTTGAGCTGAGCCGCTCTTCCCGCTGTCATTGCGGCGAGATGCCGCGTTGGCCACCGAACCTGTCCACACATGCGTTGGTGGCAGACACAGAGAAGGACGTGCGGCCGTCAGCACAGTTCGATGCAACAACCTGACGCCGGTACGCGCGAGACACGCTACACCGCGGTTCGGGTCCGTTCGGGCGCCGGACGAGGACAATCCGCTGGCGAACCATATGGTGCCACCCGCCCGGTAACAAGACGCCATGGCGCGCCAACGCACCCGATCGTGGCAGCGCTCGCCCGGATCATCCGCGCTGTTCCGGCCCCCATGACATAGAGGCGTGGACCGCTGCCAAGCGACCGGCCGCGACGGGGCGGCAGGTTGCCACCGGTGCGGTTCGGTGGTCGGATCCCTCCTCACACCACCGCACATCAATCCCATGCACGACGCCATCACCGAGGAACTCTTTCGCAACGCCGTCGCCGCGCTCGGCGACGAGATGGTACTGACCATCTACCGCACCGCCTATTCCGGTGTTCTGAAGAACATCATGGATTACAGTGCCGCGTTGTGCGACCGGCAGGGCCGCCTCGTGGCGCAAGGCCTCGCGCTGCCCGGACATCTGTGCAGCATCCCGGTCGCATTGCAGGCCGTGCTGCGCCATTTCGGCGACGACATTCACGAAGGCGACTTGCTGATCAACAACGATCCGTACGACGGCGGCATGCATCTGCCGGACATTTTCATCTTCAGGCCGTTGTTCGCGGAAGGCCGTCCTATCGCATATGCCGCGACGATCTGCCACCACACTGATGTCGGTGGCCGCGTCCCTGGCTCCAATGCCTCGGACAGCACGGAAATTTATGCCGAGGGCCTGCGCATCCCGCCGCTGAAGCTCTACGAACGCGGCAGGCCTAACACGACCCTATTCCGTATGATCGAGCGCAACGTGCGCCTGCCGAAGCGCGTACTGGGTGACATCCGCAGCCAGCTGGCCGCGTGCGAAATCGCCGCACGTGGCACGGCCGACCTCGTCGCGCGCTATGGTCCGGACGGCGTGCGCTCGCTGATGGACGCGACGATGGATTATTCCGAGCGTCTCACGCGCCACTGCCTGGCCGAATTGCCCGACGGAGAGGCTAGCTTCACTGACTGGATCGACGACGACCAGATCGACGCGGGCAAACCCATCAAGCTGGTCTGCACCGTGCGCAAGCGCGGAGAGGACATGGAGGTGGACTGGACCGGCAGCGCGCCACAGGTGAAAGGCGCCATTAACAATACCTGGAGTTACACCGCTGCCGCCAGCTTCACTGCGGTGAAGTCGGTGCTCTCGATCAACATGCCAAACAACGACGGCGTGTTCCGCCCTATCCGGGTCATCGCACCGGAGGGCACGATCATGCATGGCAAGTTGCCGGCTGCCTGCGCCGCCCGCGGCCTGACCGGCTTCCGCGCGGTGGACTGCGCGTTCGGTGCGCTGGCGCAGCTATATCCTGACCGGGTCTATGCCGCATCAGACGGCGGCAACACCGGAGTGACCATCGGGGGCTACGACAAGGCGCTTCGGCCGTTCATCTACGTCGATTTCCTGTCCGGCTGCTGGGGCGCACGGCCCTGGGCCGATGGCCTCGACGGCAACACTTCGATGTTCGCCAACATGGCCAGCTTCTCGGTCGAGGTGATCGAGGCCGAAAATCCGCTCGAAGTGCTGGATTACGAATTCGTCCCCGATACCGGCGGCGCTGGAAAGTTCCGCGGGGGTATGTCGCAACGCAAGACTTGGCGCATGCTGGCGGACGAAGGGATTCTGCAGGTGCGCGCCGACCGGCAGACGCACCGCCCGTATGGCCTGCAGGGCGGCCAGCCGGGCGCGGCTGGCCGCAATGTGCTCGATCCGGAATTGCGGACCGAACAGAAGCTGCACGGCAAACTGACGATGACGCTGCGCCGCGGCCAGGTGTTTCGGCACGAATTGCCAGGCGCCGGCGGCTACGGCGATCCGCTGCAACGCGACCTTGCGCTGGTGGCAAAGGACCTGCGTGATGGGCTGGTCACGACCGAAGGGGCCGCACGCGATTACGGCGTGGTGGCGCACGGTGATCCGCCGCAGATCGACACCACAGCGACGGAGAGCTTGCGCAACTCAAGAAAGGTCTGACGGCATCCCGCGTTGTCAGCCGCCGAACCGCTGGACGGGCTCACATGATCGGCGGCGACATGAAAGTGTCTGCGTGTTCGGATGCTGAAGCCCATGCCACCACTGACCGTCTGGTACAATACCAGATGCCCCGTGTGTAATGCCGGCATCAACTGGCAGCGAAGTCGTTTGGTCCAAATGGCCCGCGCCGGGGCAATCGAGTTCCGCGACATCGGGCAGGAACCAGACGCGCTGCGCCGTTTCGGCGCTGGCGTCGAGGACGTGCGCCGCCGGCTGCACGCAGTCGATGGCAACGACAGACTTTACATCGGCATCGATTGCGCCATCGAAATATGGCGAAGAACACCGGGCGATGCCTGGTTGGCCCGGTACGCCGGATCGCGGTGGCTTCGGCCGATTGCGAGGTTCGGCTACGACCGCTTCGCTGACCTACTCTATGCGTGGAACCGCTCGCGTCGGCATTGGTGACGACATCGCGCGCTACCGAGCCCTCATTGGCCTCCCGTATCTTCCCTCTTGGCGGCGGTCGGCCCGCGTAGTCTAGTCGCTAAACGGCATGACGGACCAGGCGGGCATGACTCTGCGCATCGGCATTGATATCGGCGGTACCTTTACGGACCTGGTCTGCATCGACGGAAGAGGTGTCGTGCAGACACACAAAATCGCCTCCACGCCAAACGATTACGGCGCTGGCATCGTTGAGGGTCTTGGCGCGCTGCTAGGCCAGAGCCAGGACACGGTGACGGAAGTGCTGCATGGCACCACCATTGGCTCCAACACCGTGCTCGAAGGCAAAGGCGTGCGGACCGCGCTGATTACCACGCGTGGTTTCCGCGACATCCTGGAGATCCGCGACCTGCGCATGCCTGTGCTGTACGACCTGCATTGGACCAAGCCGCAGGCGCTGGTAGAGCGTCGGCTTCGGCTCGAAGTGACGGAAAGGCTGCGGCCTGATGGTTCCGTCGCTACGCCGCTCGATATTGCCAGCGTCGATGCGGCGATAGCCGTACTGCGCGCTGAGACCGTGCAGAGCCTCGCGATCTGTTTGCTGCACAGCTACGCCAATTCGGAGCACGAACACGCGGTGGCCGCACGCGTGCGCGCAGCGCTGCCCGATTTGGCCATTTCAACCAGCAGTGAGATCCTACCGGCAATCAAGGAGTATCCGCGCACCAGCACGACCGTTATCAACGCTTACGTCCAGCCCGTCGTGCGCGCGTATATCACATCGCTGGATGCGCGCCTGCGCGCCATGGGCATCCATGGCGGGTTGCGCCTCATGCAGTCAAACGGAGGCCTGGCATCTGCGGAATTCGCCGCTATCGCGCCGGCGCATATTATCGAAAGCGGCCCCGCCGCCGGCGTGGTCGGCGGCGCAGCCCTGGCGCGACATCTGGACGAAGCGAAGCTGATCACGTTCGACATGGGCGGCACAACGGCGAAGGCCGGGCTGGTGGAAGATGGCGAGGTGCTGCGCAGCGAGGCAATCGAAGTCGGCGGTGGCGTGATGGTCGGCTCGCGACTGCTGGTCGGTGGCGGATATCTGCTGAAGCTCCCAGCCGTTGACCTTGCGGAAGTAGGGGCCGGCGGTGGGTCGATTTGCCGTCTGGACGCCGCGGGCGCGCCCAAAGTCGGGCCGGACAGCGCCGGCGCTGATCCGGGACCGGTATGTTACGGGCGCGGCGGTACGCAGCCGACCATCACGGACTGCAGCCTCGTGCTGGGTTACCTTGATCCGGCGGGTCTGGTCGGCGGCGCGTTGCGTGTCGATGTGGAGGCGGCACGCGCGGCCATCGCCCGCGACCTCGCCGCGCCGTTGAGGTGCTCCGTCGAGGAGGCTGCGCACGGCATGCTGCAGCTGGCCACCGCTGCGATGATGCGTGCCATCCGGGCCGTCTCGGTGGAGCGGGGCCGCGATCCACGACAATTCGCGTTGCTGGCATTCGGCGGCAACGGGCCACTCTTCGCTGCGGGTATCGCCGCCGAGCTTGGCATCAGCCGTATCATCGTACCGCCGATGCCAGGCGTCTTCTCGGCGTTCGGCTTGCTCGTCGCTGAAACGGAACACCATGTCACACAAAGCCTGCGCACGCGGCTCGACGATGCCGCTCCGGAGCGGATCGGCGACGTACTCGCCGAGCTGACACGAAGCGGCGCCGAGCGACTGACGCGCGATGGCGTTCCGGTGGAGCGACAGAGAATCCGCTGCGCCGCACTTGCCCGCTATGTCGGCCAGTCAAGCGAGATCGAAGTACCGCTGCCCGACGGCCCGGACAGCGCGACAATTGTGACCCGCCTGCCTGCGTTGTTCGGACAGGAGCATGAACGCAATTACGGATTTCGTGCGCCGGACGATGAGCCAGTGGAGATGATCGGCTTGTCTGTGATGGCACGCGGCGTGCCGGAGCATCCGCGGCTGCCGCAGCGGATCCCTCCGGCTGCCGCCGCGGTGCCAGCCTTCCGACGCGCGTGGTTCCCCGATGCCGGATGGATCGATATGCCGGTGACGGATCGGGCGGGGCTCGCGAAGGAGCCGCGCTCCGGGCCGTTGAACATTCAGGAATACGACGCGACATGCCTGGTGCCGCGTGGCTGGACGGCGGAAGTGGACGCATTCGGCAATGTGCGGATAACGATCTGACGGCCGTCAACGCGAGACGCGAAGCGACGACACAAGGGTCGAGCCCGGCGTGGCCGAGTTTGTCGACGCCGTCGCGACGCGCGGCATTGCAATGCGTGGGCGGCCGACCGTTGGCCGGCCATACGAACGGCGTCTCGCCTGGATGCGAGTCGACGGGCGGTCGCCGGCCAGCCCGCACTGGCACGCGGCATCTACACCAGCATTTGCGCGTACCGCGTCAGCGTTCCCCCCGCATTGCGCAGCTCGTCCATGATGGTGAAGTGGTTCGCCGCCGGCACCGGCAGCAGCGCACCAGGTGCGTGCGCATTGCAACGGTGCGCATGGAAGTTCCGGCTGTCAGCCACAAGCGCTGGCAGCTCGGCAGTGCCGTAGGCGATCAGCAGCGGTTTCTGCACCACCGCGCGGCGCAGCGGCGACAACGCGACGATTTCCTCATCGCTCAGTTGCAGCTTCAGATTCAAATCGGTATCGCGAATGGGCCCCAGTTCGAACAGACCGGAGATCGCCAGCCCGGCACGCACCAGCGGGTGATCGAGGCACACCGCAGTCAGATGTCCGCCGGCCGACCAGCCGGACAGTACGACCGGACCGGCGATGCCGTACGCCGGACCGTTCGCGGCGAGCCAATCGAGCGCTACGTTGATTTCGCCGACAATCTCCTTCATCGACGCATCAGGTGCGAGTGTGTAGCCCGGCAGAGCCGCGGACCAGCCGCGTGCGTAAGGACCGGCGATCAGGCCGGCCATGGCTTCCTTGCTATTACGCTGCCAATAGCCGCCGTGAATGAAAACGATGCACGGCGCATTGCGATCGGCCGCGGGGAACAAGTCCCAGGCGTTGCGCTCGAGCGGACCGTAGCGACAATCCAGGTGCTGTGGATGCGCCGCGCGGAATTGCGCTGACGTGGCTGCAAATTGCGCAATCAGTTCGGCGGAATTCGCCACCGCGCCGGTGTTGCTGTAAGCCGCGTCGCGCTCGGCGCGGCTCATTGTCCCCCAGTTCATGTCGTTGGCCCATTCATGCTGTCTGCGGCAAGACTGCCGCAGATCAAGCTTTTATCAAAGCCGCATGCCGCGCAGACCCTATACCTGCACCGGCGGACGTCAGCCCTTCGCACGCAGGTACCAGTCCATGATTTGCCGCCCCTGCCAGAATACGACGCCCGGCCTTGCCGCCATGTGCGCCAGAGCTTGCTCGAACCAGCCGATACGATGCGGCACGCCGCTGATGTAGGCGTGCACCGCCAGGCCCATCACCTTGGCGCCCTGTGTCTCCGACTCTGCATAAAGACGGTCAAACTGCGCCACCGTGCGGTCGAGCATTTCGCGCGCGCTGTGGTGCTGGATCATCATCATGGGAATGTCGTTCAGCTCGACGCTGTACGGCATGGTCAGCAGCGGGCCGTGCGACGTGCGTAGCGTGCACGGCAGATCGTCCACCACCCAGTCGGCGCAATAACGAATGCCGGATTCTGCCAGCAGATCAGCCGTGTCGAGCGTTTCGGTCAGTCCCGGTGCCAGCCATCCGACGATCTCGTGCCCGCCCGCGGCGCGCAACGTGTCGATCGTGGAGCGGATCATCGCGCGCTGGTCGGTGATATTGTGCGTTGCGGTCTGGTGAAAGCCGTGGCCCATGAACTCCCAGCCGGCGTCACGCGCCGCCTGTGTGACCCGCGGATATGCGGCGGGCACGCTGCCGTTTATCGTCATCGACGGCGCGATGCCATGCGCATCAAGTGCCGCCTTCACGCGCCAGAACCCGACGCGCATGCCGTATTCATGCCAGGCCCAGTTCGGCAGATCGGGAATCACCGACGCGCCCTGCGGCGCCGTCAGTACCTGGCGCGGCATAGGACGGTCAATGTCCCAATTCTCGACGTTCACCACGACGAAGACGGCGACACGCTTGCCATCGGGCAGCACCAGCCGCGGGCGATCGATGCTGGCCTGGTAGTCAAGGCGGGCGGCGGGTTTCATGGCCATGCCGGGCTCCCTGTCCGAAGAAGGTTCACCGCAGATCATGCTGCCAGCATACCGCCATCAGATCGAGCGGCCGAGCAGTTGGGCGCACCAGCTGAACCGGCAGCAATGATCGTCGAGCGCTTCGGTGAGCCGCAATGTGTCGTCGTCGCGGAACACTTTGCCACCCGACCTGCAACGCAGGACCCATCTTGTCCTCTATGGCTTCGGTGTCCCGGGCAAATCGATCCCTGTCAAAGCCTGCCACACGCGGATGACGAAGGCGTCGTCTCTCGCGCCTTCGCCGTGCGCGGCGGCAGCAAGGAACAACTGATGCGCCGCCGCTGCGAGCGGCAGGGGAAACGTCAGTGCGCGCGCCTGATCCAGCACGATGCCGAGATCCTTGACAAAGATGTTGACCGCGGAGAGCGGCGTGTCATCGGCGTCGAGGATGTGCGGCACGCGGTTCTGCCACATCCACGAACTACCGGCAGACGTCGCGATCACATCGTACAGCGTGCGGGGGTCGGCGCCGGCCCGGATGCCAAGCGCAAGTGCCTCAGCGGCGGTGGCGATGTGTACGCCGGCAAGCAACTGGTTCACCATCTTCACGGTGCTGCCAATGCCCGGCTCGGCACCGAGCTTCCATACCTTGGTCGAGATCGCATCCAGCACCGGCTGCGCCTTCTCGAATGCGGCGTCGGAGCCGGAAGCCATCACTGTCAAGGTGCCGGCATGCGCGCCCACGCGCCCGCCGGAGACGGGCGAATCGAGCATCAGAAAACCGCTATCGGTGACGCGCTTACCGAGCGAGCGCGCGGCCTCAGGCGCGACGGTCGCACAGCAGAGGATCACCGTGCCAGGACCTAGCTTCGCCAGGCAGCCCGCATCGCCGAACAACACGGCCTCGGTCTGCGCAGCATTGACGACGAAGACGACGACGGCCGTCAGATCGGCGGGAAGTTCGCCAGGCGAAGCAACGACTGAGGCGCCGGCGGCGGCGAGCTCAGCTCGGGCCGACTCGCTGAGGTCGCAGCCGGTCACCGTGTGGCCTTTACGATGCAGGTTCAGCGCTGCACCCAGCCCCATAGTGCCAAGACCGATGACGGCAACTTTCATGAAGGAATCCCTGCCTGTTGGTCCCTCATCCCCGGCGTGCAGAGCGCGCCTCGACCTCTCCCGCTGAACGGGAGAGGTGACGTCGTGTGTCAACGCCCATGCCGGAATCGTTCCACTGCCGCGACTAAAGCGCGGCGAATGCCCGGCTCCAACGCGGAATGGCCGGCGTCCGGGACGATCGTCATGCGCGCCGAGCGCCACGCCGCTGATAGTTCGAACGCGGTACGCGCGGGGCAGATCATGTCATAGCGGCCCTGCACGATCTCCGCCGGGATATGGCCGATGCGGTCCATACCGGCCAGCAGGCCGCCGGGTGGCAGGAACAAGCCGTTAGCGAAATAATATGCCTCGATGCGCGCCAGCCCGAGTGCTGTCCGGTCCTGTGCGAACGACGTGACCGTTTCCGGGCTCGGCAGCAGCGTGCTGCACGAGCCCTCGTATACCGACCACGCACGCGCCGCGGGCAGATGCACCGACGCGTCGGGATGCGTCAGGCGGCGCAGATAAGCGCCCAGGACGTCGCTGCGTTCGCCCTCCGGCAGGAAGCCAATGAAGTTCGCGTAGGCATCGGGAAAAATCGCCGCCATGCCGTGCAGGAACCAGTCGACCTCATGCGGACGTCCGAGGAACACGCCGCGCAACACGCAGCCAAACACACGGTCCGGATAGGTCTGCGCGTAGGCCAAGGCCAGTGTCGAACCCCAGGAGCCGCCGAACAACAGGAACCGCTCAATACCAAGGTGACGGCGGAGCGTGTCGATATCGGAAACCAGGTCGTCGGTGGTGTTGTTGTCTAAATTGCCGAGAGGGCGCGAGCGGCCTGCGCCGCGCTGATCGAAGATCACCACGCGCCAGAAATCCGGATCGAAGAAGCGGCGGTGCACGGCACCGGCGCCGGCGCCCGGCCCGCCGTGCAGAAACAACGCCGGCCTGCCTCGTGGATTCCCCACCTGCTCCCAGTACATGACGTGGCCGCCATGGAGCGGCAGATAGCCGGTCTCGAATGGGCCAATCTCGGGATACAGGTCGCCGCGTGGCATGGCAGCCGATGGTATAGGGGGCCGGTCCAGCGGAACAAGGTGGCTTTGCGATGGAAAGGTGGTGGATCGGGCTTGGCGCGTTGACGGGACTGCTGGCCGTGGCGATGGCCGCGCTGGCAGCACATGGGCTCGAGGCGATCGGGCCGGTCCGGCTCGGGATGGCACGAAATGCGCTGCAGATGCAGGGCTGGCACGCGCTCGCGCTGGTGGCTTGCGGGCTCTGGGCGCCGCGCGGCGGGCGGCTCGTGGACTGGGCGGGCGCGGCTTTCGCGGCCGGGCTACTCCTGTTCTGCGGCGGGGTTTATGCGCTGGCGCTCGCCGGCTGGCCTTTGGGTATGCTGGCGCCCGTTGGTGGAACGCTGCTGATGGTCGGTTGGGTGCTGCTTGGTGCGTCGGCGTGGCACACCTCGCCCGCGAACGGGCATAGCACACCGCGTAGCAGTGGCTGACGGCCGGCAGCGAAGAACAATCGATGGGTGGCGGTCCCCACGCGCGCCGCTCCCGCGTGTCGAGGTTCCAGGCGGCAAGAGAGGCCTTAGCGTCGTCTCACTTCGCTCGCCTCTCCGGTGCCCTCGCATGCGAGCCGCCATGCTCCTCCCATTCCCACGGACCATCCACATTCACACCCTGCGCGCGGAGCATCTCAACATGGTTCTCCGCATCGTCCTGCGGCCGGTAACCAAGGAATGTCCAGTTCGGATCGTGCGTCTTGATGCGCGTATTGTTCGAATACCCGTTCACGATCAGGCAGCCAGGATCCGGATGGCGCAGCGAGCAATCCACCAGCCGTGCCACGTCGCCGGGACTCAGCCACGTTGCCAGCGAGCGCTGGTCGATCGGCAGCGAGCGGAACGTGCCAATGCGCAGTGCAACGGAACGGATGCCATGGCGTTCGAAATATTCGCGCAGCAGGGTCTCGCCGAACACCTTGAATGCGCCGTAGAGGCTATCTGGCCGCGGCGGTAGAGCGGGCGTCACTCGCTCGGTGATCGGATAACAGCCGAACGCGTGGTTGCTGCTCGCATAGACGATGCGCTGCACGCCGGCGAGGCGCGCGGATTCGAACACGTCAAAGACGCCACGCACGTTGACCCGGAACAAGTCCTCCAGCGTGTAATCGCCACCGACGCCAGTCATGTACACGACAGCCTTCACATCCTGCATCATGCGATCAAGCGCGGCACGATCGCCGATATCCGCCACGATGCATTCCTCGTTGTTGGTGGGATCGGCGATAGGTCTTATATCGGTCAACCGTAGACGACGCCACGCCGGCCGCAATCCGACGCGCAACGCTGTGCCGATCGCGCCCGCGGCGCCAGTGATCAACACGTGTTCGGTAGCAGGATCGATCATCAGAAGCCCCCTTTGTCAGAACCTGTCGGACCGCCGGTTGGCGTTCTTCTGCACGATCGCCACCGCAATCAGCACGAAGGCCGCCAGGCGAACCAGGTAGACCCAGCTTTGCTCCTCGCGCGGTACGCCGCCCGAGGCGAGCAAAAACTGATTGAGTGCGAGAAGCCAGAAGGCGATGGCAAACGAAATAAACAGACGGTCGCCGCTGCGCGACCAGAATTTGAGAAAAAACAATCCGGCGATGAGCTCACCCGCGGTGATCATGCCGGATATAAAAAGGCTGAAGGTCCCCACCGCTAGTCGATCTCCCAGACGAAGCCATACAGCAACACGGAGACCGCAAGAAGGCTTGTTACCAACCGCAGAAAGGCGAGGTCGATGTTCGGTAAGATGACGATATCGACAAATACCAGCAGGCTGTTCAGAAAGAGCAGGCAAAAACAGAGCGAGCTCCATAGCAGCAGTGCCTGCCGGTTACGGCGGTAACTTGCCATGAGCAGCCATGCACAGAGTGCACTGGTGAACATGCACAGCAGGTAGACGACCGGCTCGAACATGGACGTGGTCCTAATTGCCTGAAGCGGAACGCATCCGCGAACGTCTGAATCTCGCCGGCTGGGCCAGCGTGAATTGTCTTCACGACGGTCAGGGGCTTGCGGGTATAGAGTTCAACAACGTTGCGCACCATTTCCGCCGACGTTGGGGAAGCTGGGCGGTAACGAAACAGCCCCTTTCCGTCAACCTGCACCGGCGCATCCTGCTCCAGCACGGTGAGTCCTTCCAGTGCCACACGCATATTCGCGCGCATGGTCCTCGCGATCTCTTCCGCCCGCCACGCGTGGCCGGTGTCCCGCTGCATCAGAACCAGGAGTTCCAGTGTCCAGATCGAGCGAGTGGTATCCTGCACAAACGCCAGGACATCGTCTGCTGTCACCATGCCCGCGATTATTATATTTGCCAATCATCGAAAAACATAAGCGCCACTGACAACCATAACGGCAGGACCCACGTGCGCAACCGCGTCGACTGCAGATGCGGATGAACACTTTGCGTTTCTGCAACAGCAAAAATCAGCCGGTGGCGTCTTGCGTCAACCGGTGAAACGCAGTGCCCTAGCGGTGTTCGCCCGCGAAACCACGTTGCAACGTCGCGAGACGATCGAGCGCCGACTGGGGCAGTGGTCCCTTCTGCACCGCCGCGAGCGCATCCTCGAATTGTTGCGCCGTCGCCATGCCAACCAGAATCGTGCCCATTGCCGGATGCGAGATAGCAAAGCGAATCGCCGCCTCCGCCAGCGATGACGCAAACCCCTCCGCAACCAAGGGTGCGAGTCGACGCGCACGCGCCAGATCCGCGTCGTATGTACTGGCCGAGCCGATCGGTTCCGGCGGTGGGCTGGCAATCGGGTGCCGTTCCGCCTCGCCCGACAGCGCGCCGCCGGCCAGCACGCGAATGCCGATCACGCCGACACCGGCAGCCTTCGTGTGGTCAAACAAACAGCCGTAGTCCTGCGCCGGATAGTCTGCCGGCAGCGCAATGGCGGCACTGGGGTTCAGCATATTGTAGCTGACCTGCGCACTGTCGAACACGCGCGCGTCGACCACCTGATGCAAGGCCGCCGTATCGCCGACAGCGGTGATACCAAGGAATCTGGTTTTGCCCTGCTGCCGCAACCTGTCGAACGCAGGCACGACTTCATTCAGCACCTGTTGGGCGGACAGGGTCTCGCCGCCGCCGGCCACGCTGATCGCGTTATGCAGGTGGAATATGTCGACGCGCGGCAAACCCAGGCGCTGCAGGCTGCCATCGAGGGATTGCGTCACCGCCTCGGCGATGCGCCCGAAGTCACGTGCCGGCAGCCGTACCTTGGTGCCGACAATGGCATTGGCCGGCTTCAGCGTTGCCAGCACGCGGCCGAGGTTCTTCTCCGATTCACCGTTGCCGTACTGCACCGCGGTGTCGAAGTAGTTCACACCCGCTTCCAACGCCCGCGCTACCGCCTTCTGCTGGTCCAGCGGGGCGCCGCGCACCATCAGGCCACCCACCGCGCCGCAGCCGAAGCCGAGTAACGAGATCTGCATGCCGGTCCGGCCATACGTCCGCGTATCCATGCTGAACACTCCTCCCGCTGTCATTGCGCGGCCCGAAGGGCTGCGGCGATCTCATGCGGGAGATTGCTGCGCCTCTGACCGGCTCGCAATGACGGCGGGCACGGTCCCGTGTCAATCGCCGTACAGACCGACCCCGCGTGCCCGCACCTTGGCCAGCGCCACCAGCAACTCGAGCGTGGGCGCCGCCACACCAGCAATATGCGCCAACGCCAGCGGCGCGTCGAACAAGCCGTCGATTTCCATCGGCCGTCCGAGTTCCAGGTCCTGCAGGATACTCGGCTTGTGGTCCATACTCTTCTGCCCGCCAATGCGCTGGTCGAAGCCATGATTTGGTTTTGCACCAAGCGCCTCGGCAATCGCCGCCGCTTCCTGCATAACGCGCTTGCCGGCGGCAGCGCAGGCTTCCTCCTCATAAACGTGGCGCGGCGCGACGCCCGCCAGCACCGCCAGCGTGCCGCCGGCGAGGTTGTTGATGAGCTTGTTCCAGATCTCGGTGCGGATGTCGGGCGTCGCTTCACTGGCGATGCCGCCGGCACGCAGCAGTGCCGCCAGCGTCTCGGCGCGTGGGGAGAGGCTGCCGTCCGGTTCGCCAAACACGACACGGCTTTTCGGCTGCTCGACGTCGACGACGCCGGGTGCGATGACCTCGCTCGCGGCGTAGACCACGCCGCCAATCGCACGCTCGGGACCGACCGCGCGCCACAGCAGGTCGTCAGGGTCGATGCGCGGCAGGCGGGTCCCTTCCAGCTTGCCTTTCAGCGCATGAAAGTACCACCAGGGGATACCGTTCATCACGAACGCCACGCCGGTATCGGCGCAGAGCAACGGCGGGATGGCCGCGGCTACCGCGGACAGCGACGGAGCCTTCACCGTCACGACGACCGCATCCTGCGGGCCAAGACTGGCAGGATCGTCACTAGCATGAACCCGTACGCTGAAACGGCCGTCGACGGCATGGACAGTCAGGCCGTTGGCCCGGATCGCGGCGAGGTGCGGTCCGCGGGCGACGACGGAGACCTCGGCACCGCCGCGGACGAACCGCATCGCCAGATGGCCGCCGATCGCACCGGCGCCAAACACGCAAACCCGCATCAAATGTCTCCCTTGGACCCGGGCGTTATGGGACGACGGCGCGGCAGCGGGCGTCAACACGCGCCGCTCGTGCAAGCGGTCGCCGCCCGGACCCTGGCCGGGCAGAGGCCAGCCGAAGCTTCGGGGCTGTTCGGGGCTCCCCCGAGCCTGTCAGTGGTTGATCCGGTCGGCTACACTCAGGCTGCAACGGCGACGGCCAGCGCCACGCAGGGACAGAATCGCGCCTTCGCGATCATGCAACGCACGTGGCCGTTGACCCTCACCGGCTCCTTATGGTCCGACGCCCGCGATGACCCGGCTGCTGCCTCTCCTGATCGGCCTGACTCTCTTGTGCGCCGCCGTGCCGGCCGCCGCGCAGCCGTCTACCGCTGCGCAGGCGCCCGCGGCGGCGCACCCGCCTGCCGCTGCGCCACCTGCGCTTACCGCCGAGCAAGCCCAGGCCGCCATCCAGGTTCTGAACGATCCGAAGCAGCGGGCAGCGCTGGCGGCGGCACTGGCGGCGATCGCCAAGGCGCCGACCACTCAGCCAGCGCAGCCGCCGGCTCCCGCCAACCCCGCTTCGCCGGCGCAACCCGCCAAACTTGCCATTCCTCTCGCGCCGAACAGTCTCGGTGCGCAGGTACTTCTGAGCGTCGAGCAGTTCCTCAGTCACACGTCTGCGCACGTGGTCAAGGGCGTTCAAGCCGCGCGCAGCCTGCCGCAACTCTGGAATTGGCTTGTCACCGTGACCACGGAGCCCTGGGCGCGTGACTTTGTCCTGGACGCGGCATGGCGGCTTGGAGTCGCATTGGTCCTCGCGGCTTTGGTGGGCTACGGGCTGCGGCGCGCCGTGCGCCGCCCGATGGCGGTACTGGAAAGCTGGGCGCCCACCGCTGAGGAAACCACGGCGCCGGAGACCGCGGAAACCGAGAAAGCCGAAGGCACCCCCGCAACAGAGGAGAACAGGGAGCCGGACGCGGCAGCAGGACCAGACGCAACCGCAGAACAACCAGAAGCAGCAGAAGAAACCGGGACAGAACCTGAACTGCCCGCTCAACCGCCGCGCGAGACGTCGGAGGCGCGCGCCGAGGCTGGCGAGACGGAACCGCCGTTTCCGGGTCGCGGTCCGTCCGCATCAATCATGCTGCGCCGCCTGCCGCTGGTGCTGGCACGGCTGCTGCTCGACTTGGTGCCGCTCGTTGGCTTCGGCTTGGTCGGACACCTGGTGGCCGCCAGCGACCTCGGCGGATCACGCTCGAGCCGCCTCATCCTGATCGCGGTGATCGACGCCTACGTGCTGTGCGGCGCCATTATGGCGATCGCCCGCATGATGGTTTCGCCCGGCGAATCGCGGCTGCGCTTGTTCCACATCCCGGATTTGCCAGCGACGTGGCTGACGCGCTGGATCCGCCGGATCGCCGTCGTCGGTGTGTTCGGCTACGCCTTCGTGGAAGTCGGCAGCCTGCTCGGTCTGTCCGACGACGCCAGGCTCGCTTTGCTGAAGACCATCAGCCTCGTCATCCACGTTTTCCTTGCCATCATGCTGCTGGAGAAGCGCCGCTTGATCGCGGGCCTGATCCGCGGCAGGCGTGATGCAACCGGTCCGATGGCTCGGCTGCGTCTGGCGCTGGCGGCCGTGTGGCTTTGGATCGCTCTGGTGCTGATTATGGCGTTGTGGTTCGTCTGGGCCGTCGAGGTCCCGAACGGCTTCACCTGGCTGCTGCGTTTCACCTTCGTCACTGGCGCTCTGCTGATCAGCGCACGGCTGCTGATGATTTTACTGAGCGGCCTGATCGACCGTGGGCTGAACGTGCCGGTGACGCGATTTCCGAACCTCGAGACCCGTCTCCATCTCTATCATCCGGTAATCAACGGCTTGGTCCGCTTTGGTGTCTACGCCCTGACGCTGCTGGCGCTCCTGCAGTTCTTTGGCCTGAATGGCTTAACCTGGCTCACCGAGACCGATCTTGGCGAGCGCATCGCCAGCGCATTCGCCACGATCGCCGTCACCTTCCTGCTTGCCGTGGCGGTGTGGGAGGCCGCCAACATCGCCATCGATCGCCATCTGGAAAAACTGGCGAAAGAAGAACAGGCAGTACGCTCCGCGCGCCTACGGACTCTGCTGCCGCTGCTGCGCTCCGCGCTGGCAATTACCATCCTGGTGTTCGCGGGGCTGACGGTGCTCTCGGAGATCGGCATCAACATCGGGCCGCTGCTGGCCGGCGCCGGCATCATTGGCGTGGCGATCGGCTTCGGCTCGCAGAAGCTGGTGCAGGACCTGATCAACGGCATCTTCCTGCTGCTGGAGAACGCCATGCAGGTCGGCGACCAAGTGACGGTGTCGGGCCTGTCAGGCGCGGTGGAGGCGCTTTCGGTTCGCACCATCCGCCTGCGTGCCGGTGACGGATCGGTTCACGTCATCCCATTCAGCTCGGTCACGTCAGTGACCAACGTGAACCGGGGGATCGGCAATGCCTCGGTCAGCGTCGTCGTCGACTATACGGAGGACACCGATCATGTGGCGGCGGTACTGACCGAGCTCGTCGGCGGCATGCGCAGCGAACCGGCGTTTGCCGGCAAGATGTTGAGCGATCTGCAGCTCTGGGGCGTCGACAAGATCGACGGCGCCGGGGCGACGATCGTGGGGCAAGTGGTCTGCACCGATTCCGGCCGATGGTCCGTGCAGCGTGAAATTAACCGCCGCATGAAAATGCGCTTCGAGGAGCTTGGCATCCGCCTGTTCAACCCGATGCGCACCATTGCTATGCCGCCGCCTTCGCAGCCGCCTGCGCAGGCGTCGCCGCCGACCGAGGAGCGTCCCCATGAGCGATCTCGCGCGGCTGAGTGACACGATCCGCCGGACCGGCTTTGCCTTCGTCCATGCGAATGCGATCCGCGCGGCGCTGGATGGTACCGGCTCGCTGGCCGACTGGACGGCGTTTGCGGAAAGCTGGAACGACCTCGGCCTCGATACCTACATGGCCGATGGCGGGCGATATCGAAAGCGCCGGTTTGCCGTGTTTGGCACGTCGGGAGCGGAGATGAGGCGGAAGCCGCATCAGCCGCACTATCAGAGCCGAGACTACAACCCGCTGAACGGCGGCATTGAGCGATGGTTTTCCCCGATCCTGCCGGAGATCGCCGGCGGCCCGACGATGACGGCCATCCTCGGCTATTGCCGCGCGTTGTTCGAGACACTGGCCGGGCCGCAGGACTGGCACGTCGAAGTCCATCAGTTTCGCATCGAGGCACGCCCAGGTGTCGAAGGCCGTCCGACACCCGAGGGCATGCACCGCGATGGCGTGGATCACGTGCTGGTACTTCTGGTTGGCCGCCGCAACATCCAGAGTGGCATGACCACGATCCATGCCCTGGATGGCCGCCTGCTGGGAAGCTTCACCTTGACCGAGCCGCTTGATGCCGCCCTGGTGGACGACGCGCGGGTCATGCACGGGGTGACCCCGGTGGAGCCTGTTGATCCGGCGAATCCGGGATTCCGCGACGTGCTCGTGGTGACGTTCCGCCAGGAGGTTGGCGGATGACCGGTTGCATGCGTCGCGGGCGTCCACAACGCCCCCGGTGACCGTTCAGCGCGACGCCGGCAGCGTGCTGATCGCGCCCGACGACATCGGCAGCGGTTTGATCCGGCCCGTCGTGCTCGGGTCGCTTGATGCGCTGGAAGTGCGTCATCGCGCGCGATCTTGACCGCGGCTCGCTCTGCTCTTCTGCCTAAGCTTCTTTCCGGCTGCTGGCCTACCTCTTACCCCCGCCGTGATCGTCGGATCGAGGCCCCGTTTGCCGCGGGCAGGCTGCGCCCGCCTGCCTGCCTCTCTCGCGCGATGCGGCTGATCTGCCTTTCGGAATTTCACGTCGGCGTGATCAACTGTGATAGCCTCTCGTGTCCGAATGGCCGCGTCCATAAACGTTTGGCGGCCATACCAAATGTTCATAAAACCAAGGGAGGATCGCGATGCAGCAAAGCGTCTCTACGCCACCGCCCGTTCAGCAGGGGTCCGCTGCCCGTCCGGTTTATCCGTGGGTCCTTGTGGCGATGTTGTGGGCAGTTTCATTTTGCAACTACGCCGATCGCGGCGTTCTGACCGCGGTGATGCCCAACATCCGGACCGAATTCAACCTGAGCCTGACGGAGCTCGGGCTGCTCAGCTCTGCCTTCCTGTGGGTCTACGCAATCGCTGCCAGTCCTGCCGGCTATATCGGCGACCGGTTCAGCCGTAAGAAAGTGATCATAGTCGGGCTCGTGGCCTGGAGCGTTGTCACGTTCCTCAGTCCGCTCGCGGGCACCTTCCTGGTGTTCCTGGTGCTGCGGGCACTGACCGGGCTGGGCGAAGCCACCTATTACCCGACCGGCACCGCTCTGATCAGCGACTATCACGGTCCGGAAACACGTAGCCGTGCACTTGCCATACATCAGACGGCGGTGTTTGCCGGCGGCGGGATCGGCACGGTGATCGCTGCCGCGCTGGCCCAGCATTACCAGTGGCGAATGCCGTTTTACGTGTACGGCGCAATCGGCGTCCTGCTTGCATTGGTGCTGGGCGCTCTGATGCGTGATACGCCGCCGGCGGTGGCACGTCAGGCGCGCGAGGGTGGCAGCTTCGCGTTCGCAATGCGCCGCCGCTCGGCGCTGATGTTGTTTCTCGTGTTCTTTTTTGCCACTTCGGTCAGCTACGGAATTACGATTTGGGCGCCCACCTTCTTTCACAACGAGCTACACTTCAATCTGACCGAGGCGGCGTACTATGGAGCGCTGACCATCAATCTGGCGGGCTTCATCGCCGTGCTGTGCAGCGGTACAATCGCCGACTGGGCCGCGCAGCGGGTCCGCATGGGCCGCTTTTATGTGCTGTCCGGTGGCCTCCTGCTCGCGTTCCTGTTTCTGTTGCCGTTCGGGTTCTTCCGCAACCCGAATTTGCTCGGCCTTTGTCTGCTGCTGTCTGGTTTCTGTAAGGGACTGTTTGACGGATCCATCTATGCTGCGATGCACGATGTCGTGCCGCCCACGGCGCGGGCCTCGGCGGTTGGGTTGATGACGACGGTGGGTTTTGCCGGTGCCGGGCTGTCGCCACTGCTGATCGGCCGGCTTGGTGAGACCGTCGGTCTGGGGGCCGCCTTTTCGCTCATCGCGGTGCTGTATATCGCGGCCGTGGTCCTCTTGCTGCTCAGCCGTCGCATCGTGATCGATGACATGGACGACACTGACCGCACCGTGGCCGCGATGGGTAAGCTTGAGGAGCAAATCGCATGAGCAACGAGCTTGCTTCGCGCGCGCAGGCAATTCTGCGCGCGAATGACCGGGGCGGCTACACCATTCCCACCAGCTCCGGCCTCTATCCGGCACAGTGGAACTGGGATTCATGCCTGGTCGCGCTTGGCTTCGCACAATACGACATGCCCCGTGCGTGGCAGGAGGTGGAGACGCTGTTCTCCGGCCAGTGGAAGAGCGGGATGGTTCCCTCAATCCTGTTCCACGGCGACGACAGTACTTATTTCCCAAATAGCAAGATCTGGCAATGTGGCGATGCGGTGCCGTCCTCCGGCATCACACAGCCGGCGGTCGCGGCCACCGTCGTGCGCTACCTGTTTGAAAGGAGTGAACCGTCCGAGGGAAAACACCGGCTCACACGCCTCGCACCAAAACTGCTGGCATCTCACCGCTGGTTCTATTCGGCGCGCGACCCGGACGGAACCGGTCTGGTGTCGATCATTCACCCGTGGGAAAGCGGGATGGACAACAGTCCAATCTGGGATGAGGCACTGGCCGATGTACCTCCGGGTCCTTCGGTTGCACACCTACGCAAGGACACGAGCTTCGCCCAAACCAGCGTGCGCCCAACAGGGCCGGAGTACGACCGCTACATCAATCTGGTCGTCAGCTACCGTGAAGCGGGCTATGATCCAGCCTTGATCTGGCAAGCCGCGCCGTTGCTGATCGCCGATATTGGCTTTAATGCGATCTTGCAGCGCGCCAACCACGACCTTCTGCACCTGCTGCGCTGCATGGACGATCATGAGGCAGCGGATGAAGTGACCGTCATGATCAGTGCAACCGCAGCGGCGCTTGAGACACGCTGGTCAGAGGCGGATGGAATCTATTGCTCGCGCAACACGAGGCGGGGACGCGATATAGTTAAACCTGGCATCGGTTGCCTGCTGCCGGTTTATGCCGACGGCGGCACGCTGGCGCGGCATCGGGCGCTGGGCGCGCGGCTGGAGGACTGGCTCAACAAGGTGACGTACGGCGTGCCCAGCTTCGAGCCAGGCCGCCCCGAGTTCGAACCCCGGCGCTATTGGCGCGGCCCGGTATGGCTGGTGGTGAACTGGATGCTGATTGACGGTCTGCGGCAGAACGGCGCTACCCGCCTGGCCGAACGAATTCGCCGCGACAGTCTGGCGCTGGTTGATCTTAGCGGGTTCGGCGAATATTTCGACCCGCTGACGGGCGAGGCACTGGGCGGCACCGAGTTCTCCTGGACCGCGGCGATGTACTTGTTTTTGCGCAGCCTGTGAGCCGCACGCGCACCTCGCGACAAGATGTCATCACCGGCGCTCCCGCTCGATCTGCATCGCCGCAAGAAACGGCACCAGCGGATGTACGCCCATCGCAAGCAATGCCGTCCGGTCCATCGCCACCAAGGCCGCCCGCTGCGCCTCGGCTAAATCGAACCGTGCCGCATACCCCGCCGGATCCACAATCCACGCGCGCCGTGCCTGCGCGTCATGCATCAGCGCATGTAGCGCTGTGGTTAGCGTCACCAGCTCCGGCCGTGTCCCCGGGTAATGCGGCGACTGCGGTTGCGCGACGTCACCCCACCATCCCAGAGACGCGTAGTTGTGGTGCCAGCTCGGATCGAGCTGGATCACGTCCGGAACACGCTCCCCCAAGGCGCCCGCGGCGCAAGCCCAGCAGCGCAGTTCGATATTTCCCGTGGCGTCGAGCTCGCCTTCGTCATAACCGATCAGCGATTTCAGATTGCCTCTGCGCAGCTTCTCCAGCGCCCGTTGATCCCACGCGAGGTCTGGCTGCGAATAGCGATCGGTGCCCGGGAAATGCGACATGCCGCCGCTTGCCAGCACCACCGTCCGCAGGCCCAGAGTGGCCACCGCACGCGCTACCGCATGGCCGAACGCATAGCAGCGTTCCATGGTCGGCTGCGGCGGCAGGTACGCATTAATGTAAATTGGCAGTACCGGCGCGGTCAGCCCGAGATGGGTCAACGGAATGCCGATCGCGTAGTCGATCTTCGCCGTGCTGGTGAAAGCCGGATCGAACCCCTGCCGGTAGAGGTCGCGCACCAGCGCATGACCAACCTCGCCGGGTACCCGCCAATAGAAATCCCGGCCGGCGAAATGTCCGGACGCCTCGCCGCCCACATGGATGGTGAACGCGGGTGCAACGTTGTGGAAAAATTGTTCAGCGTGATCGTTGGAGAAGATGACCCACAGGTCCGGCTGGAGGGCGGCGAGCCGCTCGCCAATTTGCGCCGCAATCGTGCGCACGCGGCCAACTGTTTGTTTGTCCTCGGTGTCGGGCAAG
>JASHQG010000755.1 GCA_030037665.1 Acetobacteraceae bacterium | reverse complement strand
TCAGGCAAGAAGTGCGTCAAGGATGCATTGATCGCCATCGCTGTCGCGTCCGATGCGGTCTCCGTCTTCCGGAGATCCGCGGCGATCGCTGCCAGCGGATGGTCCGGCGGCAGCTTCGCTAGGGCCGGCTCGATCGAGCTGAGCGCGGTTTTCGCCGCCAGCCGTACCTGGTCGGGCGTGATCGGCGCCGCAGGCTGGGCGGGCGGCGCGAGGGTCGGTTCGAGGATCGACTTCGCATCGGCGATGATGGCCAGCTTCTGTTCCTGGTGGTCGGGCACGAAGCTATTGATGTCGATGACCTTCGAGACCGTTGGCAGTGCCTTCAGCTTCGCCGCGAGCGGAGCAATCGCGGACACGTTGGGTACCAGCACGTCGATACTGTAGGGATTGGTGATCGGGTCGTTGATGAGATCGCGCAGCGTCTCCATCGCCTCGGTGTGGGGATTCTTGGTGTTGAGCGGATCGGAATCGAACGCCAGTCGTGGCGAGACCGCCAACGCCACCACCGCCAGCACCGCCGTGGCCACCAGGATCGGCGTGCGCCGGCGTGCCACCAGGTGATCGAGCGGTGCGGCCCAGGTGAACCCCACCAGGCCTTTCTCGCCGGACGGCCGGCACAGCGTGATCGCCGCGGGGAGGAAGGACATCGTGCAGATGAAGGCGATCAGCATGCCGATGCCGGCGATCAGGCCCAACTCGGCCACGCCGGCGAAACTGGTGGGCACGAAGGCGAGAAACCCGGCCGCTGTGGCCGCTGCCGCCACCAGGATCTGGCTGCCGACGCGGTGGGCGGTCCGCCGCATCGCCAGGGCGGGATCCGCGACCTCGGCCCGGCGCTCGCGGTAGCGCACCGAGAACTGGATCGCGAAATCGACCGCGATGCCGACAAACAGCACCCCGAAGCCGACCGAGATCAGGTTGAGCGTGCCAACTGCGACGGTGGCGAACAGCAGCGTCAGCATCAGTCCCACCACCAGCGTGGCGAGGATCGGGATGATCAGGCGCCAGGAGCGGGTGGCGAGGTACAGCCAGAGCGTGATCAGCAGGAAGCTGCCAATCAATCCGGTGATGGCGCCCTGGGCGACGGTGGCGAACTCCTCGTCGGCCAGCGGTATCTGCCCGGTCAGCCGCACGCGTGCGGTGTGATCCTTCACGTAGGGAAGCTGGGCGATCACGGCGCGGATGGCCCTGGTCGCCACGCCGCCGGGTTCCAGGGCACCGTAGTCGAGCTTGGGCTGGACCAGTACGAATCGGTAGGGCCCGGCCAGCTTGGACAGGTCTCCTCCCAGCAGTTCCTGCCAGGACAATGGTTCGGGGTGGCCGGCCAGTGCACCCGCCATCGCCTCATGAAACTTGCGCATCGGTTCGAGATACGGCGCCAGGTTCACGTTGGCATGAGTGACCCCGACGCCGAGCAGCGCCAGGGCCGAGAACAAACCACGGGTGGTGGGATCGGCAACGAGCTGGCCGATAAACGGCTGCGCGTCGATCGTCCGGTTCATCAGATCGGTGAGCTGTTTCTGATCAAGGAACAACAGCCCTTCCCGCTGCAGGTAGGGCGAGTTATCGGGCCGCCTCACCGTGTCGAAGTGCTCGGTGTCGGCCGCCAGGCGTTTGGCGAGCTCGGCGGCGGTGGCATCCGCCTGCTCCGGCTCCTGAGCGTCGATCACCGCGACGATCAGGTTCTGGAACTGGGGGAAGTCTCTGGCGAACTCCATGCCGCGCTGCCGCCACGGCAGGCTTTGCGCGAACATGACATCGGTGTCGGTGGAGACGCCAAGGTGGTTCAGCGCTGTCCAGCCAGAAAAGGCCGCCAGCACCACGCCGGCCAGAACGACGGCGAGGGCATTGCGGCGGCAGAAATCAGAGAGGCCGACGAGAAGGCGCGTCATCATCGGTCAAGGGGGCCTCGGACGAAGAGCCGCCCCTGATAGTCGCTTCGCCCCGAGTGGTCCATGCCGGCGGCTTTGACCTCTCCGCACCTCTGCGCGATGTAGTCGGACCGCCACAGAGAAGGTAGTCGCCATGTCGGGCACTGTTTCATCGACCGCCGTGAGGGCCGAGCCGCGCGGCCGTCCGCCGTTCCGTGCCGACCATGTCGGCAGCCTGCTGCGGCCCCGCGAACTGGCCGAGGCACGCGCCGCGCGCCAGGCCGGCACGCTGTCGGCGGAGGGCCTGCGCGCGGTGGAGGACCGTTGCATCGAGGCGGCGATCCGCCGGCAGTGGGAGATCGGCCTGCGGTCCGCTACCGACGGGGAGTACCGGCGGGCATACTGGCATTTCGACTTCGTCTCCGGTCTCGATGGGGTGGAGATTTACGAGCCGGAACAAAAGGTGCAGTTCAAGGGCGCCGTGCTGCCACACGCTCTCAGGGTGACCAGCCGCATCCGCTGGTCACAGCCGGTGATGGTGGATCATTTCCGGTTCCTCGCTGAGCACGTGACGGGGGCGGTGCCCAAGATGACCATCCCATCGCCCAGCGTCGTGCATTTCCGTGGCGGGCGGCGGGCGATCGACCCGAACGTCTATCCCGACCTCGATGGGTTTTTCGCTGACCTGGGCGCCGCATACGAGCAGGCGGTGGCGGCGTTTGGCGCGGCGGGCTGCCGTTACCTGCAGATCGACGAAGTGAACATTGCCTATCTCTGCGACCCCGAGCAGATCCAAAACCTGAAGGCACGCGGCGAGCAGGTGGAGAGTTTGCTCGGCACTTACGCCGGCCTCGTGAACCGGGCGATCGGGGGACGGCCCGAGGACATGGCCATCAGCATGCATCTCTGCCGCGGCAATTTCCGGTCAACCTGGATCGCGTCCGGCGGCTATGAGCCGGTGGCCGAGGTGCTGTTCAACCAGATCAACGCCGACGCCTATTTCATGGAGTACGACACCGACCGGGCCGGGGGGTTCGAACCGCTGCGTTTCGTGCCGCGCGGTCCAAAGCTGGTGGTGCTGGGGCTGGTGACCACGAAGAGCGGGCAGATGGAGAGCAAAGACGAGCTGAAGCGCCGGATCGACGCCGCGAGCAAGTTCGTGCCGCTGGAGCAACTGGCGCTGTCGCCGCAGTGCGGGTTCGCCAGCACCGAGCAAGGCAATCTGCTGAGTCAGGAAGAACAGTGGGCCAAGCTTCGTCTCTGCGTCGAAGTGGCACAGGACGTCTGGGGCGGGGTGTAGCGAACAAGACACTTTTCCCGCCTCGCGGGACTGGTCGTGCCGCAAAGCCGCCCGGTTGAGGGACCCTCCGGCGGGGACTCGCCCTATATATGCTCCAAGCATTCTTCTGCCGATCTGGAGACCCCGTCCCCATGGCGTCCACCGACACGCCCGATTCCGAAGCAGGACGCGACTTCATCCGCGACATTGTGCAGGCGGACCTCGACGCCGGCCGGGTGACGGACGTAGTCACCCGTTTCCCGCCCGAACCGAACGGCTACCTCCATATCGGCCATGCCAAGTCGATCTGCCTGAATTTCGGCATCGCGCAGGAGTTCGGCGGCCGTTGTCATCTGCGCTTCGACGACACCAATCCGACGAAGGAAGACCAGGCATTCCTCGACGCGATCGAGCGCGACGTTCGCTGGCTCGGCTTCGACTGGGGCAAGCATCTCTATCACGCGTCCGACTACTTCCAGCAGCTGTACGACTGGGCCGAGCACCTGATCGAGAAGGGGCTCGCCTATGTGGATGACACGCCGCCTGCCGAGATGCGCGCGCAGCGCGGCACGCTGACCGAGCCAGGTCAGAACAGTCCGTGCCGGTACCGCTCCGTCGAGGTTAATCTCGATCTGTTCCGCCGAATGCGGGCGGGTGAGTTCCCCAACGGCACGCGCGTGCTTCGGGCGAAGATCGACATGGCGTCCGGCAATATGAACCTGCGCGACCCGGTGCTGTACCGCATCCTGCATGCGAAGCACCCGCGTACCGGTGACGCGTGGTGCATCTACCCCACGTATGATTTCGCGCACGGCCAGTCGGACGCGATCGAGGGGGTCACGCACTCGATCTGCACGTTGGAGTTCGAGGACCACCGGCCCCTCTACGACTGGCTGATCCAGCACCTGCCCGTCCCGTCGCAGCCTCACCAGTACGAATTCGCGCGGCTGAACCTGGCCTACACCGTGCTCTCGAAGCGGGTGCTCATGCGGCTGGTGCACGAGGGACATGTAGCAGGCTGGGACGATCCGCGCATGCCGACCTTGGCCGGGCTGCGGCGGCGAGGTGTTCCTCCGGCGGCGTTGCGCGAGTTCGTCCGGCGCATCGGCGTGGCGAAGGCGAACAGCGTGGTGGACATCGCGCAGTGGGAGCACGCCGTGCGCGACACGCTGAACCGCATCGCGCCGCGGCGCATGGCGGTGCTGCGTCCGCTTAAGCTCGTGATCGAAAACTGGCCGGAAGGTGAGACCGCAACGCTGGAAGCGGTGAACAACCCGGAAGACCCAACGGCGGGCACGCGCGAGGTCGCGTTCGGACGCGAGATCTTCATCGAACGCGATGATTTCATGGAGAATCCGCCACGCAAGTTCTTCCGCCTTGCGCCGGGGCGGGAGGTGCGGCTGCGCTACGCGTATTTCATCACCTGCCGCGAGGTGGTGAAAGACGCCGCGGGCCAGGTCGTCGAACTGCGCTGCACCTACGATCCGGCGACGCGTGGCGGCGACGCGCCGGACGGGCGGCGCGTCCAGGCGACGTTGCACTGGGTCGCGGCGGCGGATGCGGTGCCTGCGGAAGTGCGGCTCTACAATCAGTTGTTCGCGCGGCCCGATCCCGGCGCCGACGGCGATGTGATGGCGGATCTTAGTCCGGAATCACTGGAGGCGATGACGGGGTGCCTGGTCGAGCCCGCGCTCGCATCGGCGCAGGTGGGTGAGACGGTGCAGTTCGAGCGCATCGGCTATTTCTGCCTCGATCCGGACAGCACGCCGGAGCGGCTGGTCTTCAATCGCACGGTCGGCCTGCGCGACACCTGGGCTAAGGTGCAGGCGACGGAACGGGCGCGGTAGGGCGCGACACCGGCACCCCGCTGAGGACGCGACATCACCGCGGAATGCCGGGTGAGGTCGCCTGGGATCAGCGGCTGACGGCGTCGCTCGGTGCGGTTTGTCCCGGCGGTTCATGACCTGTCCGGATCGCGCTCCCGCCGGCGCGCCGATCGCGCCGGGGATACGGTGGCACTCAGAAGCCACGGCTGATCGTCAGTCCCGTCGCAGGTGCTCCAGCAGCAGCGCCGCCCCCGGCAATGCGGCACGTTTCTCTTGCAGCAGCGCTTCGCCCCCCACGGCGTAGGCTGCTGCCGCGCCCAATATGTCGCGCAGCCGGTCCGGCGCATTGACATCGAACGGCAGCACGCAACCACCGGTGCGCCGCGCCAGGTCGAGAAGCACCTCAGCGTCGCGTCGCGCGCTCCAGTCCGACGTGTCGTGTAGAACGATCAGCCTGATGCCGCGCGTGCCAAGCGCGTCAGCCAGCTTTCGGCCGCGCGCCAGCGACTCCTCGAATACGTCACCGATATAAACGACCACCGTCACACCCGGCGATGCGAGACTGCGTGAGAGGATTGCGAGCAGGCGCGTGTGGCCGGGGATGCAGCTGATCCCGGCCGCACGGTCGCGTAGTGTGCGCGCATCCGCGGTGAATTCGGTGAACGTGTGCAGCGCCCCGCCGCCATGTACGGCGAGGGCGACGTCCAGTTCGCCTGGCAGCGCCCGCACGAGCGCATCGGTCACGGTACGCGCCGTCGCCCAGGCCGGTTCGCGCGAAGCGGTGGCGTCAAACCCGAAGACGAGGCGTGGCCGGCGTGGAATGTCGGGCAGGGGAGGCGCCACAGGCGAGACCAAGGCCACCGCCCAGTTGCGCACCCGATCGACCAGCGAGCCGCCGCGCGGGGGTTCTTCGTTCTCCTCCGGCGGCTGCGGCACCAGGACAAAGTTCTGCTTCTCGGACATGAGTGCCTGCGTCCCATCGGCTTTCGCCGCCTTTTCTGCGCCTCCCTCAACGTCCAGTTCAAGCAGGCACCCATTCTGGCTGGCCTCAACCGACAAGCCGCCGCGCAGATGCACCGACGGGCAGCTGCGACGAGGTTGCGCAACGCGGGTTCCGCCTGTCACGTGCGACCGGTTCACCAACAGCCGCGACGTCGCATCGCACGTTCCGGCAACGCTACGCCGCCAATGAAATCGCGACGTCCTGGTCACTCGCCAGCTGCGGCAGCAGTGGCAGCAGCGTGCCGAGGTCTCTCTCTGCGACGCACATCAGATAATGCGGTGTCGCCGGCGTATCATCAGGTGCTTCCGGCAGCGGCAGTCCGTCCGGCCCCAGCGGCAAGGCCGTCAGCCCTATATCGCCATAGACCTTGAGCAGTCCCGGACCAGCACGCCAGAACGCCGGATCGAGTCCCTCCTGCTGCGCCAGATCCCGCAGCCGCCAAATTGCCGAAACACGGTCCGTCTCGGCGCCGCTCGGATCACCCAGTCCGAGCAGTACGCGGCCGCAACGGCGAAACGGAATGCCGGCGCGCTCCGTCTCGCCCAGCACCAGACCGTCCGCGTGCAGTGGGGGAATCACACCGAGCGCTGCCAGGCGCCCTCGCGCTGCGGCATCCCATGGGAGCCAGCCCACGCGTCCGGGGCGGAGCAGACGCCAGATCGCGATCAACCCGAAGAGCACCGCCAATGCGACGGCAACGCGCAACGAGTTGGGAACCGTTCGCGAGACCACCACGGCCCACCACGCGTTGTTCGTCAGTCCGCCGGTGTATGGACGCGTTGCGGCCAGCGCCAACAGGCATATGGCCAGAACGAACAATGAGAGTGCGCCGGATGGGTCAAGCGGGCCGGACAGCAGGCGTGCGTGGCGGTAGAAGCACGAGCGGAACGGCACCACCAGCAGTGCGGTCAACATCAACACGGCGGCGACCCAGAGCCGGTCGGTCTGCACGGCCGCGAATGCGGCGCCCATCACCAGCAACAACAATGTCAGGCCCCAGGCGAGGTTGACGCGCTGCGACAGGCCGATCGCCATCATCACCAGTCCGGCTCCGATCAGGGACGGCACGAACTGCCCGGCCTGATTGGCCAGATCCGCGACGTCCGGATCGAGCCAGCTGTAGTCTGCCTGTGGCACCAGCACACCGAGGCACAGCAACAGCACCCCGCACAGCGCGACGGAGCCCGTGGCGCTGGCCACGGCAAAATCGGGTTCGCTCCAGCGACCGATCGCCTGCACGCCCGCCGAGCGCGCGGCGCGCTGCCACAGAGCCTCGCCCCGCAGCACGATCTCGTTGGCCGAGAACAGTGTGCCGGCGAGGAACAGCGGGATGACGTAGTAGTAGAGGCGGAATACGATGATCGCGCCGACGATGCGCGGCGCGTCGATATAAGGTTTGAGGCCGAACAGGATCGCGGTGTCAAAGACGCCGATGCCGCCCGGCAGGCTGGTTGCGACGCCGGCGGTGTAGGCACTGACATAGATCCCCAGGAACACCAGCCATGTGAGCCGCGGTGCGGCTGGCAGCAATTCCCAGAACACCGTTGCGGTCACTGCAACGTCGACGGTTGCCAGGAGCACCTGCAGCACTGCCATGCGGAAGCCCGGCAAATCGATCTCGTGGCCGAATATCTGGAAGCGACTGACGATGCTGGACAGCGTGATGTAGGCGGCGACGATGCCCCACAGCAGCGCGGCGGCGAGGTAAACTGCGGCAACGGGCAATGCCGAGCCGAAGAACGGCACCGCCCGCGGTTCCAGAAACAGGATCGCACCGCCGAGGACCATGCCACCCAGGCCGAAGGTGAGGCTGCAGAACGCGACCGTTTTGGCGATCTGCGTCGGCGTCAGCCCCCAGTGCGCATAGAGTCGGTAACGCACGGCAGCACCGGATACGGCGGCAAAGCCGACATTGTGCGACAACGCGTAGGCGCAGAAGGACGCGAAAGCCACGCGCCCGTAGCGCACTTTGTGTCCGGCGTAGATCGTGCCGAGCCGATCGTAGAAGGTCAGCACGAAATACGACAAAATCGTCCAGCCGAATGACAGCACCAGAGCGTGTGGTGGTATCGCGCCCAGTGCTCGGCCGATGTCGCGCAAGCGTAGATCGCGGAACTCGCGCTGTACGATGTAGATTGCGCCGATCAACAGCGCCACGCCGAGCAAGGCGGGGAGCTGCCGCAGCCGCGCCCGCCACGCCACACCGGCAGCCGCGGACGGCATCGGTGTCAGGCGGCCTCCACCGAGCGGCTCAACGCGTCGCGGATCAGCGCGACCGTCTCGGGGATGCCGTAGAGCGCGACGAAGCCGCCGAAGCGCGGACCTTCTTGCTGGCCGAGCAACACCTGGTAGAGGCAGGAGAACCAGTGGCGCAGTTCAACGAAGGGATGCCGCTTGCCAACGTCATAGACGGTGTTCTGGACGGTCTCGGCATCCGCGTCAGGCTGCAGCACTTCCAGCGCTCGGGCCAGATCTTCCAGCGCCGCGCGTTCTGTCGCGTCGGCGGGGCGGAAGCGTTTCTGCGGACGGACGAAATCGCGATAGTAAGCGATGGCGTGATCGACGAGCCGTGCGAGCAGGGGCTCGGTTTCCGGGTTGGCGGTGGGACTGTAGCGGCGGATGAAGCCCCACAGGATGTCGGGCGTCTCGGCGTTCACCACGCTAGCGAGGTTTAGCAGCATGGCAAACGAGATCGGGCTGCCGGCATGGTTCGGCAGCTTGCTGCCGTGAATGTGCCAGGCGGGATTGACCTGTTGTTCGACCGCGTTCTGCGTGCGGGCGCGGTCCGCATTGGCGATGTATTCGTCGACAGCCCGCGGGATCATGTCAAAATACAGACGCTTGGCACGCTGCGGCGCGTTGTACATGAACTGCGCGAGCGATTCCGGCGGCGCATAGCGCAGCCACTCGTCGACGGACAGTCCGTTGCCCCTCGATTTGCTGATCTTCTGCGCATGCTCATCGAGAAATAGTTCGTAGGTGAAGCTTTCGGGCGGGGGACTGCCGAGGATGCGACAGATGCGGCCGGACAACCTCACCGAATCGATCAGGTCCTTGCCCGACATTTCGTAATCAACACCAAGCGCGTACCAGCGCATCGCCCAGTCGGCCTTCCATTGCAGCTTGCAGGCGCCGCCTTTGACCGATGTCTCGAACCGCTCGTTGGTGTCGGGATCCCGCCAGGTGACGCTGCCGGCGCGCGCGTCGTGGTGCTCCATCGGTACCTGCATGACGATGCCAGTGCGCGGATGGATCGGCAGGATCGGCGAGTAAGTGCCACGGCGATCGGGCCCCAGTGTCGGCAGGATGACCTCCATCACCTTGTCGTAGCATTCCAGGATGCGGATCAGCGCCGCATCGAACCGGCCCGACGTATAGTAGTCGGTGGAGGAGGCAAACTCGTATTCGAACCCAAATGAATCGAGGAAGGCGCGCAGCCGCGCGTTGTTATGGGCACCAAATGAATCCTGCGTGCCGAATGGATCCGGGATGCGGGTCAGCGGCTTACCGAGATACGCCTTCAGCATCTCCTGGTTCGGCACATTGTCGGGCACCTTGCGCAGCCCGTCCATGTCATCGCTGAACGCGATCAGTCGTGAGGGAAGGCCGGTCAGTACCGTAAAAGCGTTGCGCACCCAGGTGGTGCGGGCGACCTCGCCAAACGTGCCGATATGCGGCAGACCGGATGGGCCGTAGCCAGTTTCGAACAACGCGTGGTCCTTACCGGAGGCCTCCAGCCGGCGAATGACCTTGGCGGCTTCCTCGAACGGCCAGGCCTTTGGCACAGCGACGGCGTTGTTGCGAAGTGTTGCGGACATGATCGTCAAGCTATGGATGGGGACGGCGCGGGTCAATTGCACGCTGCGGTCCGTACCCAGATGCAGCCCAAGCGCCACCTTCGGTCGCTAGGACCGGCCGAAACAGGACACGCGGGATGAGACAATCCGGCGTTTCGTCGGCGAGGTCTCGGAACAGGTTTTCGCCTCGGGCAAAACGTTGCTCGACGCGCCCTGGATCGCGGTAGCCGCGGGGATCTCCGGGCCGGCTGACCGTGCGGCACGTGCGAAGTTGCTACGCCTTCACCTCCGCCGCCAGCCAATCAACCGCCGCCTGGACCCCGCCCCGCCCATGCGGCACACCGAGAGCGGCGAGCGCCATCTCCACAACGCTCAGCGTGCCCAGGATCATCGGCGCGTTCACATGTCCCATATGCGCAACGCGGAACGCCTTGCCCGACAGCTCGCCAATCCCGTGCCCCAGCACGACGCCGCAATTGCGGTTGCAGTAGTCGCGGATCGCCTCCGGGTCGCAGCCCGGTGTCAACACCGTGGTCACCGTGTCGCAGCGCTCGCGCGGCTCGGTGATGTTGAAGCCGATCGCGCCGCCCTCCGCCCACACCGACACCGCACGCCGTACTGCCTCGGAGAGAAGGCGGTGGCGGCGGAACGCGTTCTCCAGCCCTTCCTCGAACAACAGATCGAGTGCCTGGCGCAGGGCGAACAGCAGATGTTCCGGCGGCGTGCCGGCATATTTCTGGTAGTGCACGTCGCCGTCGCGCGAGGTCCAGTCCCAATAGGGCGTGCGCAGCCCGGCGGTCTCGTGCGCCTCGCGCGCCCGGTGGCCGGCAGCGACGAAGCCGAGGCCGGGCGGTGTCATCATGCCTTTCTGCGAGCCGGACATCGCCACATCGACTCCCCAGGCGTCCATCTCGAACGGCATACAGCCGAGCGAGGCCACCGCATCCACCATCAGTAGCGCCGGATGATCCGCGACACGCATCGCCTGGCCGATCGCCGCGATGTCGTTCACGACACCCGACGCGGTGTCGATCTGTGCCACGAGCACGGCCTTGATGCGGCCGTGCCGGTCTTCCCGCAGTCGCGCCTGCACCTCGTCCGGTCGGACCGCGCGGTGCATGTCGCCTTTGAGTACCTCGACCTCGACGCCCATTCGAGCGGCGTTGTTGCCCCAGCCGACGGCAAACCGGCCGCTCTCTAGGACCAGCACCTTGTCGCCACGTGACAGCACGTTGGTGAGGGCCGCTTCCCAGGCGCCATGGCCGTTGGCGATGTAGATGTACGCGCGGCCGGCTGTTCGGAACACGCGCGCGACGTCGCGCAGCAGGCTGTCCGTCAGGGCGAGGAGCGGCCCGGCGTAGATGTCGACCGCCGGGCGATGCATCGCGTTCAGGACTGCATCCGGAATCGTGGTCGGCCCGGGGATTGCCAGAAATTCTCGGCCTGCTCGCACGGTCATTCGGTTCAACCTCTCTCATGAAGCACAGGCAGTGACGTCACATCTCCTGCGTCGCGGCTCCTCCGCAGGATGCATCACCGCCATGCGGGTATAGTCAATATTGCGAGTCCCGGCGCCCGCGCCGTTGCCTCTCCGACCCGGAGCATGTGAACTCGCTGCGGATTCCACCAAGCAACGGTCCGAGGCTCGCCATGTCCGCATCGCCACTGCCGCTCCAGCGCCGCCTCAGCGATCCGGACAGCTTCCTGTCCGGCATTGATGCGTTGGTGCCGGCGATCCGCGACCGCGCCGCCGAGGTGGAACGTGACGGCATGGTGTCCCGCGAGGTCATGGGCTGGCTGACCGACGCCGGTATGTTCCGCGCGGTGCAGCCACGCCAATGGGGCGGATTGGAACTCGACGTGGGGATTTTCTTCGAAGCCGCCCTGCGCGTGGCCTCGGCCTGCGGCTCGACGGGCTGGGTGGCCAGCGTGGTCGGTATCCATCCGTGGCACATAGCCATGTTCCACCCAGAGGCGCAGAAAGACATCTGGGCCACCAACCCCGATACGCTGGCATCGACGTCCTATGCGCCCACGGGCGAGGCGCGCCGTGTGGCGGGTGGTTTCCGGCTGTCGGGCCGCTGGGGATTTTCCAGCGGCGTCGACCATTGCGACTGGGTGATCCTCGGCGCGCTGGTGCCGGATGACGAGCCCGGCGGGCTGGGACCCGAGTTCCACAGTTTCCTCGTGCCACGCGGCGATTTCGCGGTGGACCAGGAGAGCTGGCGGGTCGCAGGCCTCGGCGGAACCGGCAGTAAGGACGTGATTGTCACTGATGCTTTCGTGCCCGGGTACCGTACGCATTCGTCGACGCAAGTGTATGAGCACGCTGATCCGGGCCGTGCGGTCAACGACCGGCCGCTGTACCGGCTGCCATGGTCCTGCGTATTCCCTTATGCAATCGCCACACCTGCCATCGGCGCCGCCTCCGGCGCACTGAGTATGTTCGTCGAACAGAACTGCGAGCGGGTTTCCGTCGCAAGCGGTCGCACGGCATCCGCGGGCGTGGACCTGCATCTGCGGCTCGCGGAATCGC
>JASHQG010000754.1 GCA_030037665.1 Acetobacteraceae bacterium | reverse complement strand
CTGGTGCCGCTCGCCTGGTGCTTTGCCAACCCGGCCGGCCCGGTGCAGGACGAAGCATTCGAGCGCATCGCCGCGACGATCTGCGCCAGGTTGTCAGCAGCGCTCGATCAGGCGCCGCTCGACGGCATCTATCTCGACCTTCACGGCGCCGCCGTGGTGGAAAGCTTCCCGGACGCGGAAAGCGAACTGCTCCGCCGCGTCCGTGCGATCGTCGGCACGGCCCTGCCGATGACCATCAGCCTCGATCCGCACGCAAACCTGACGTCGCGCACGGTGGAACTGGCCGACGCCGTGGTGCCATTCCGCACTTATCCGCACGTGGACATGAAAGCAGCGGGCGGCCAGGCGATGCGTCTGTTGCTCCACCGCATTGAGCGTGGGAGGCCTTGGGCACGGGCGTTCCGTGCGTTCGATTTCTGGATTCCGATCGGCAGCCAGTGCACGCTGCTGCCGCCGATGCGGGAGATCATGGCCGAGCGCACCGCTATGGCCGAGCGTATGGGTGTCGCAGAGCTCGCCTTCTGCTTTGGCTTTCCGTACGCGGATTTCGAAGGCTGCGGCGTCGCCTGTGCCGCTTTCGCCGCTTCAGGGGCCGAGGCCAATGCCGCGGCCGACGCGTTTGTCGCGTACGTGGCCGCGCGCGAGTCGGATTTCGTACAGGACACGCTGCCGGCGGCCGAAGCCGTCGCCGAGGCCAAGCGACTCGCCGCGCGCGGCGAAAAGCCGATCGTGCTGGCCGATACGCAGGACAATCCCGGTGGCGGCGGTCATGGTGACACGACCGGATTACTCGCCGAGCTGGTGCGACAAGGTGCGAAGGGCGCGCTGCTTTGCCTGATCAACGATGCCGAGAGCGCGGCTGCCTGTCATGCGGCAAGCGAAGGCGCCACCATCTCATTGTCACTCGGCGGAAAGTCGGATGGCATGCCGTTCACCTGCAAGGCGCGGGTTGTCAAGCTGGCGGATGGCAGGTTCACCCTGACCGGGCCGATGGGCGCCGGCAATCCGGGCAATCTCGGCCCGAGCGCACTGATCGACATCGACGGCGTGCGCGTCGTCGTGGTGTCGCAGAAGATGCAGGCTCTGGACCAGGCCATCATCCGCCATTTCGGGGTCGAGCCGTCATCGTGCCCGATTCTGGCGCTGAAATCATCGGTGCATTTCCGCGCCGATTTCACTCCGATTTCGGAACGAATCATCGTAGCGATTGCACCGGGGCCGGTCGTGGCTGATCCGGCGGTTCTGAATTTTCGGCATGTGCGGGCCGATATACGGCGCCGGCCAGCGCGCGGCTAATGAGACACATCGGGACGCACCAATCGTCGAGAAAAGCGGATCAAGCTAGCCAGTCTGCTTTTTTCTTGAATTGGATTCGGCAGATTGCGACAAATCGCAGCCATTGCAGCCCTCCGATGAGGGGTTTGCTACAAACGGAACTGTGCCGTTCGCCGTTCGCAGTCGCAGACGCTTGACGCGACCGTGATTGACAGAGCGGAGGGTTTCTGTGCCAAATGTGTAACGCAATCGCATTTGGCTAGGCTTGCTGCGCCTCCGTCATCGGGTGCCCTCAAGACGTCCAAAGACCCGGTTGTCGAACGTGCCGCGCGCTTTTGCGAGGTACAGAAGACGGAGTGACGCAGACTATGGCTATTGGCACAGTCAAGTGGTTCAACACCACCAAAGGCTTTGGGTTCATCGTTCCGCAGGATGGCGGGAAGGACGTGTTCGTCCATATCACCGCTGTGCAGGCCGCAGGCCTGCGCGGTCTGAATGAAGGTCAGAAGGTCAGCTACGAAATTGCGATGGAGCGCGGCAAGGCTGCCGCGACCAATCTCAAGCTTGCCTGAGACTGGCAGGAACGAGGCCGCGCCACGTTGCCATCTCCCATCCCCCAAAGCGCGACAGGGGACGCGCACCGGAAGGAGTGATCAGAATGGCTATCGGCACCGTGAAATGGTTCAACGCAACCAAAGGCTACGGCTTCATCATGCCGCAGGACGGCGGCAAGGACGTGTTCGTCCACATCACCGCCGTCCAGGCGGCCGGACTCAAGGGTCTGAATGATGGCCAGAAGGTCAGCTACGAAATCGCAATGGAGCGCGGCAAGGCTGCGGCCACCAATCTCAAGCTTGCCTGACTTCTGTCGCTTTCTCTGCTAACAGCCACCGCCCGGAGTTAGCGCTCCGGGCGGTGGTTTGTGGCATTGTGCGGGTGACCGATGTTCTCCCTGGCTGAGCTGGAAGACGCGCAGCGTCTCGTGCACACGAGCTTTCCTGGGACCCCGCAATATGCCTGGCCGCTGCTGCGGGAGCGCACCGGCGTCGATGTGTGGGTCAAACACGAGAATCACACGCCCACCGGCGCTTTCAAATTGCGCGGCGGGTTGGTTTACGTCGAACGTTTGGCACGTGAACGGCCGTATGTCCGCGGCATTGTCTCGGCAACACGCGGCAATCATGGGCAATCGCTTGCTTATGCCGGAGGACGCTATGGCATTCCGGTGACAATCGTCGCGCCGGTCGGCAACAGCAGAGAGAAGAACGCCGCGATGCGCGCGTTCGGTGCCAGGCTGAGAGAGCATGGCAAAGATTTCGAAGCGGCACGCGAGGAGGCGACGCGAATCGCGGCAGCCGAGGAGCTGGAATTCGCGCCGTCCTTCGCACCGGATCTGGTTAAGGGCGTGGCGACCTATTCGTTCGAGTTGTTCTCGGTCGTGCCTGACCTGGATGCCATATACGTGCCGATCGGCCTCGGATCGGGAATCTGCGGCGCGATTCGGACGCGCGACCTGCTCGGCCTGCGAACGGAAATTGTCGGTGTGCAGGCGGCTGGCGCCGACCCCTACGCGCGGTCGTTGGCGGCCGGACACATGGTGACGCTGAACCGATCGAACACAGAAGCTGACGGGATCGCTGTACGGCAGCCTGACCCGGCGGCGCTGGAAATTGTCCGCAACGGCGCGGCGCGCATCGTCACAGTGACGGATGCGGAGATCGCTGCGGCCGTGCGCGCGTATTGGACTGACACGCACAACCTTGTCGAAGGAGCCGGCGCCGCACCGCTCGCCGCATTACTGTCCGAGCGCGAGTCGATGCGGGGCAAGCGCGTCGGTCTGGTGGTGAGCGGCGGTAATATCGACCTGGCCGTGTTTCGACGCTGGGTGAGCGGGTGAAATAGCCGGTCCAGCTAAGCCGGGGAGGTGGATGCGCGCAGCTCCCTTACCACCTGATCTGCCGTCCGCTTACGCCAGCGGACGCGCCGCCCGATCGGCTCGTTCTCCACCTCCGCCAGCACCTTGGCTGCCACCAGGACCGGCCCCTTCGCCGCGAGAATGCCCGGCAGTTCGCGCCTGAAAGCATCCAGTTGCGCGAAAGCATGCGCCCGCGGATAACCCGCCCCGCGCGCCAGCACGTCATAGGCGACATTCTTCGCGTTCGGTACCGGCTGTCCGCCGGTCGTCGCGTAGCATTCGTTGTCCAGCACGAAATGATAGAAATTCGCCGGCGCCTGTTCGGCGATCGTTGGAAGCATGCCCAGGCTCATCAGCACATCGCCTTCGGAATCGAACAACACGACACGCCGTTTTGGCTGCGCCAACGCAACCCCAAGCGCGAAGCCCGCATGCCCGCCCATCGCCGGATCGCCCAGAGGCAGGTCAAACACCGTCTCGCTGATCTGTGCCCAGTAGCGCCCACTGCGTCCGGGAATGACGATCGCGTCTCCACGGTGCTCTGCAAACGCCCGCACCACATCGGTCATGTGCATCATCGCGCCAGACTCCTAACGATTGAACCCGTGAAACTCGTCGCCGACCAGCACCACGACCGGCTGCTTTATCTTTTCTGCCTCGCCGAATGCAATTGAAATGCGGTCCGCATCGGCATCGCCCTCCACCAGATAAAACGGAATGTTGAACGCCATAAGGAAGCGCTCGGTGTAAGTCGCCGCCGTGTCGGTGTTCACGCCATGCCGGGTGTAGCCGCGATATCCAACCATCAGCACGATCGGCACTTGCAGGCCCTTCAGCCAACCGCGAATCGAATCGCCCGACTCCATCATCCCCGTGTTTTGGATCAGGATCATCGGTTTGCGGCCGCCCGCGTACAGCCCCGCGGCAATGGAACATGCGTGGCCCTCACGCGTGACGCCGACGAGGCGCAGATCCGGATCGGCCTGCATGCGCAAATAGAGCCAGTTCGTTTCGCTGTCGGGCAACCAGATGATGTCGGTGACACCGTTCTGCTTCATCTGCCCTGTGACCGTTTCCGGACTCAGCGCCGCGGCTTGCGTATGGCTCATGGTTTCCCTCAATTTCTCGGCTGGCAGCCAGCTAACATCAGCCAAAAGGCATGTGACAAGCGGCGTCCTGGCGAGCACGCTGTACGGTGCCGGCCACGCCACCGGAAATGCGGCCAGGCGCGGCCGATTTGTCGACAGGACACACTGCGGCTAGCATCGCCAGATGGACAACCACGGGGGGACCCCATGGCGAACACGTTTAACGTCGGCGGGATTACGATCCATCGCATTGTCGAGATGGAATGCGGCTTCACCCCCGCATTGGAGTTCCTGCCACAACTGAAACCCGAGGTACTGGCAGAGAACCGGTCCTGGCTGGCACCCGGCGCGATGGATGCGAACGACAACCTGGTGCTTTGCTTCCAGTCCTACATCGTGCAGACCGGCCGGCACACCATCCTGGTCGACAGCTGTATCGGCAATGACAAGGACCGCACCGCGCGCCCGCTATGGCACATGAAGCAGGACGACGTTTGGATGAAGAGCCTGGCTGGCCTGGGACTCACGGTGAACGATATCGACATCGTCATGTGCACGCACCTCCATGTCGACCACGTAGGCTGGAACACACGCCTCGAGAATGGCCGCTGGGTCCCGACGTTTCCGAAAGCGCGTTACCTGTTCTCGAAAACCGAGTTGGACTACTGGCTCGCGGAGAATGACAAAACGACGCTGCCCCCAATCGTCGACAGCGTCATCCCGATCGTCGAGGCGAAGCGCCACGACCTCGTCACGTCGGATCACGCGGTCGATGATTTGGTGTCGTTGCTCCCCACGCCAGGTCACACGATTGATCACTACGCCGTGCAACTTGGCCGTGGTGGCAAGGACGCGGTGATCACCGGCGACCTGATCCACTCGCCACTGCAGGCGCGGTATCCGGAACTGGCGATGCGCGTCGACTACGATCCGGCGCAAGGCGCGGCGACGCGCAAGAAGTTTCTGGAGACGTACTGCGACACCAACACCCTGTGCTGCTTCGCGCACTTCCCGACGCCGTCGCGCGGGTATGTGAAGCGCTGGGGCGACGGTTTCAGGTGCGAGTACGTCAATAACTGACTTCGCCCCTCGAGCGGGAGAGGTCGAGACTGACGGTGAGGCGGGTGAAGGTGCTACGTGCAGAACCGCGGCGCCCTTACCCGTCTCGCCGTACGTGCTGAGCTTTTCCGTGCGAGGCGCGGGAAAGGTTTAGATGAGGCCCCATGTTCCTGAACACTTTCGCGTCGACTGCTCAGCCACTCGACATGACCGGCACGGACGAATTCCGCAGCCTGCTCTCCAGCGCTGCCGATCTCGGCATTCCGCACACGCCCGCCGTACCGTATCGATCGCACAATATCGTGCTGCGGCAGCTCCGTTTCCAATACCTGGAATGGGGAAACCCGGATTCGCCGGCGATCGTGCTGCTCCATGGCGGCCATCAGTCCGCACATTCCTGGGACCTGGTGTCGCTGCATCTCGCACAGAACTACCGCGTCTTCGCGCTGGACCAGCGCGGCCACGGCGACAGCGAATGGTCGCGCGACGCGGAGTACACCAATGACGCGATGTCATACGACGCCGAGGCGTTCATTGATGCGCTTGGTCTGCAGCGCCCCACTCTGATCGGCCATTCGATGGGCGGTCGGAATGCCATGCTGCTCACCCGGCGCGATCCGTCGCGCCTTCGTGCTCTGGTGATCGTCGATGTCGGTCCGGAACTGTCGGACCGCGGCCGCGCAGTGATCGCCGGCTTCGTCCAGGCAAACCAGGAATTCGACAACCTGCAACACTTCATCGAAAACGTGCGCAAATACGATCCGTATCGCAGCCTGGAACATGTCGAGCGCACGGTAAAATACAACATGCTGCAGCGCACCGATGGGAAATTCGTTAGCAAATGCGACCCGACACCGCGGCGGCTCGGCCTGGTGCGCGGTCAGGGGCCCTCAGAAAACATCACACTGGATGAAGCGCGCGGGTTCCGTCTGCCGGTGCTACTGGTACGTGGTGCCAATTCAGGAATTCTGACTGCGGACGCGGCGGAACGTTTCCGCGATGCACTGCCGCAAGGAACGCTCGTGACCGTGCCGAACTGCGGTCACAACGTCCACGGGCAGAACACGCTGGGCTTCATCGTCGCGTTGGACGAGTTTCTGCAAAGGTTACCGTAGCGCGCTATTCCGGCGGTCCCGGTGGCCACAGAGCTTTCTTCAAAACCGCACCCATCATGTCGATCGCCACGTCGGCCGTGTGGACAATTCTACCCATGCTCATGAACCCGTGGGGCTGGTCGGAGAAGTGCAGGCGCGTCACGCGCACACCCTCGCGGTCCAACCGCTGCGCATAGGCGATACCCTCATCGCACAGCGGATCATAGGCGCAGGTCAGTACCAGAGCCTGCGCCGTGCCCGAGAGGTCCGCCGCGCGCAACGGCGAGGCCCGCCAGTCGTTCGCATCCTCTGCGCTGCGCATGTAGTGATTGATGAACCACCGCATTGTCGCGGATGTGAGGGGTACGCCTTCAGTCACGGTTTGCGACGATGCGGTGACCATGCGCATATCGGTCGCCGGATAGATCAGCAACTGGAACACAACTGGTGGCAAACCACCGTCGCGCGCCATAAGCGCCATCACCGCCGCGAGGTTGCCGCCGGCAGAATCCCCGCCGACTGCCACCCGCGACGCGTCGATGCCCAGCGACGCCGCGTTGCTCATTACCCACCGCGTTGCGGCCGCACTGTCATCAACCGCTGCCGGAAACTTATGCTCCGGTGCCATACGGTAGTCGACCGACACGACACAGCAACGGGCGACATTGGCGAACCGGCGGCACACACCGTCGTGCGAATCGAGATCGCCGAGCAGCCATCCGCCGCCATGGAAGTAGACAAGAGCTGGGAGTTTCTCTGCCGGATCGGCGCCAAGCCCACGGTAGATGCGCAACGGAATGTCGCCCGCAGGTCCGGGCGCATTGAGGTTACGCACCTCCGCCACATCCTGCAGGCGGGGCTGCAACACCTTGCGGCTGTTGCTGTAGGCTTGCCGAGCTTCGGGCGGCGTTAGTGTCTCGAACGGCGGCCGGCCCGCCGCACGGATCATGTCGATGACAAGCTGGGCGTCGGGATCGAGCGGCATGCGGGTCGGTCCTCGTTATGGTTGCGAGCTGAGGCTCTGCGTTCCCGGTTGGCCGGGTTGCTGCCTTAACACCTGGTTCTCGCACTTGTCCCGCAGACTTCCACAAGGAAGAACACCTCGCGGAACTCCCTGCGGCCTCTGCCGAAACCTATGTTAAGATGCCCGCCCTGCCAACCGCCTCAGCCCTGTCAGATGAGGGATGGCTACGCAGCGAACGCGAGCACAGCCGCTGCCACTTCCGCCGGCTTGTCGAGCTCCGCCAGGTGCCCTGCCCCGTCGATTACCTTCACGTTGGTCCTGCCGTGAATGGCCGAAGAGAACCGGTCCGCATAGGACCTGGGCATGATCCGATCCTCCGCGCCCCACAGAAGCAGCGTCGGCGCCTTCACCAGTCCCAGCCGCTTCTCGAGCCGCGTATTGCCTAACGGCCAGAAGATGCGCGCCGCAGCCTCGCTCGCGCGCACTTGTTCAATCGGCCATTCGACGGAGTTGGCCCCCTCCGGCACCGACTTCAATGCGGTCCAGATCGCCGGGTCGGCGCACATCAGCCCCGCGACCGCATCGCCGCGTTGCGCCCACGGATCGGTCGGCGGGTCTTTCTCTTCAAATAAGCCAAACGGTGCGATCAACGCGAGGCGCGTAACGGACGCCGGCCACAGCGCCGCCATCTCCAGCGCGAGCGACGCACCAACTGAACTGCCGGCAAGGTCGGTGCCGTCCAGTTCGGCCTTGTCGAGCAGATCGCGCACTGCCAGCAGCCAGTCGAGATGCGTATCCAGAACCGTGTGCCCGCGATCGCCGCCGGGAAAACCAGGCAGCGACGGTACAATCACGGTGCGGCTCTTCGCCAGCTCGTCGAGAAACGGCACCCAGCGCGGTAACCCGCCGAAGCCGGCAAGGAAGCCGATCTTCGGGCCGCTGCCCTTGCGCCAGATGCGGGTGGGAAAGCCGTTGACGTCAACGGTCAACGTCTCGAGATCGCTCACGGCAAACTCCGTTTATTCGGCTGCAAGTTTCGGCAGGAACGCCGGTACCTCGGCGCGCTGGGCCACCTCCATCGGCTGCGGCCACCAGCGGTCGTTCCACTCAGAAAACAGACCCTTCAGCTTCGGCATCACGTCGCGTGCGAAGCTCTGCGTGTTGTAGCGGCACAACTCCTTGCTCATGTTGCCGAACTGCAAAAGCAGCATCAGGTGACCGACGTTCAGGTTGACCGCCACTTCGCGCAACTGCTCGGCGACATCGCTAGGCGAGCCGATGATAACATAGCCCTTTTCGACGATCGCATCCATCTCGCGCGCCACCGAAGCGAAGCGCTCGCCGGTGGACTTGCCGCGCACGTTCGCATCCGCCGCCTGCTTGATCTGAGATTCGATGCCAGCGCGTTGGCTGCCTTCGCTGGTGTAGCCTGGGGGCGTGGCCCAGCGCGCGTCCACGTGCAGGCAGCGACCATAGAAGTACTCGGCAGCCTCGGCGTAAAGGTCGAAGGCATGCTGGCGGGATTCGCCCACCCCAACGAACTGCAGAAAGCCGGCGTGGTACGGGTTCGGCTCCTTGCCCAGCCGCTTCATCTCCGCCCAGAAGCCATCCATGGTAGCACGACCAGCCTTGTAGCCGTAATACGACAGGTAGCAGTAGACATAGTCCATCTCGGCGCACCAGCGCCACGTTTCGACGGAACCTCCACCCGGAATCCAGATCGGCGGATGTGGCCGCTGCACCGGCCGCGGCCAGATGTTCACATAGCGTTGCTGATTGAAGCGGCCGTTGAAGGCGAACGTGTCCTGCTCGGTCCACGCGCGCAGCACAAGGTCGTGCGCCTCATGATAGCGCTGACGGAGCTGGCTCGGATTGGTGCCGTAAACGTAGCAGGTATCCATGGGCGTTCCGACCGGGAAGCCGGCGATCAGCCGTCCACCGGAGATGCAGTCGATCATTGCGAATTCTTCGGCGACGCGCGTCGGCGGATTGTACAACGCCAGCGAATTGCCCATCACGCAAATCGCCGTCTCTGTGGTGCGGCGCGCCAGCGACGAGGCGATCAAATTGGGTGACGGCATCAGTCCGTAGCCGTTGGAGTGATGTTCGTTCACACACACCGCATCGAAGCCACACTGCGCGGCAAATTCGAGCTCATCCATGAAGTCGTTGTACATCAGGTGAGCGCGCTGCGGATCGAACAGGGAGGAATGGATGTCCACCCATACCGACGGGTTGGCTTCACGGAAATTGTCCGGAAGCTCGGTGTACGGCATCAGATGGAACCACATCAGTTTCATCGGCATCCTCCAGGGCGGTGCCGCGCCCGGCGCAGACGATATCAGGAGCGGCTGCAGCCCGGCGCGTTCTACTCATCAGTATTGCGACAGTCTGTTCAGTATGTCAACCGAGCAACTCGAAGGGTCGCACGGTCCGCGCATCGGGCTGCGGGCGCAGGCGTTCGTTCCAATCGGCCCTGCGCTGGCCGATCGTTCCGGCCTGGAGTAGCGCGGTCTGGTACGAGTTGCAGCAGGCTGCCATATTGTGCGGGTTGTCCGGGCTTTAGCCCGGAATGTGCCGTTAGCCCGGCCACGCCATCGCCGCAGCGTATTCCGGATCGGTCGCGCTATCCGTCACGCCGGCGCGCGCAGTCATCTGTCCCGACCATGCGACTCCGCAGAAGCTCCGGTCAGCGGTACGAACGCAACTGGCAGGACTCGACGCGACGTAACTCTCCCATCGCGGCCTTTGCACAGCACGCGCAGTTCCTGATCGCCGCAGGGCGCACCGACAGGGATGACCAACCGCCCGCCAGGGCGCAGTTGCTCCACCAGCGCCGGCGGGACGTCCCGCGCGGCGGCCGTCACGATGATCGCGTCGAATGGCGCATGTTCGGGCCATCCATGTCCGCCATCGCCAACGCGCAACGCGACGTCTCCATATCCTTCCCGAGCCAGCGCGCGTTTCGCGATGTCCGCGAGTTCGGGAATGACCTCAATCGAGAAAACCGCACCCGCAAGCTCGGCCAGCACCGCAGCCTGGTAGCCGGAACCGGTGCCAACTTCCAGCACACGATCCTCGGGCCGCAAATCAAGCAGATCGGTCATCAGTGCGACGATGAATGGCTGCGAGATGGTCTGGCCAGAGCCGATCGGCAGCGGCGCGTTGATGTAAGCGCGCACGACCTCACGATCCGGCACGAAACGTTCGCGGCGCACCTTGCGGAGCGTCTCGATGACGCGCGGCGCAAACCGATCGCGCCCGGTCCAGCCCGCGGTCTCCACTGCCTCGGCCTCGATCTCTGCGATCAGCGCGTCGCGCTCTGCCCTCATGGACCTCACTCCGCAGCGGTTTCCCGTGTGACGTCAACCGTGTAGTAACCTCCGCTACCGACGGAGAGACGAGAGGGGAACACTCGATGGACGACCAGCCGGTCAGGCGAGGCGACGCCGCCACCGACCACATTGCGCGCGCCCGCAGCCTGATCCCTCTGCTGCAGTCAGCGGCCAAGCGGATCGACGCGGCGCGTGAGCTTCCACCCGACGTACTGGACGGCATGCACGCTGCCAAGATGTTCCGCCTGCTGGTACCGCGTTCGTGTAACGGGCTGGAGATCGACCCCGCCACCTACATCCAGTGCGTCGAGGCGATCGCGATGGGCGATGCCAGCACCGCCTGGTGCATGAACCAGGGCTCCGTCAGCCTGATGGCCGCGGCCTACATGAATCTGCCGCAGGCGCTAGAGGCATTCGGTGGCGATCGCGACGTGCTGGCCTGGGGCTATGGCCCGAACGGCCGGGCCATGCGGGTCGATGGCGGATGGCGCGTGACCGGCAAATGGTCGTTCGCGAGCGGCAGCCGACACGCGACGTGGCTCGGTGCGCATTGCCAGTGCATCAATCCGGACGGTTCACCGCTGCCCGGCCCGAACGGCACGCCGTGGGAACGTACTGCTCTGTTCCCGCGCGGACAGGCGACGATTATCGACGACTGGTTCGTGCTGGGCCTGCGCGGTACCGGCAGCGACAGCTACACAGTGAAGGATTTATTCGTCGACGACGGGTTCGTGGTCACGCGCGACTCACCAGCTGAGCGGCGCGAACCGGGACCGCTCTACAAGTTCGCACAGATGCAGCTCTACGCAGCCGGTTTCGCGTGTGTCGGGTTGGGTATTGCGCGACAAGTGCTCGACGACTTCATGACGATGGCTCACGCCAAGACGCCCGCGGCATCGGCGGGGCTGCTGCGCGACAACAACTATATCCAGCACATCATCGGGCTTTCCGATGTGCGGCTGAAAGCGGCGCGGCAGTACCTGATCCATGTCATGCACCAGGTTTATGCCGACGTTGCGGCAACCGGGCAGAACATCTCAGTCGACCAGCGCATCGCGGTACGACAGGCGGGGACGTACGCGATCCACGAGGCGCGCGACGTAGTGACGGCGATCTATCACGAGGCCGGATCAACCGCGGTGTTCGACAACCAGCCGTTCGAGCGCCGACTGCGCGACATCAACGCCGTGTCGCAGCAGCTGCAGGGACGGCGGTCGCATTTCGAGACCGTTGGGCAGCACATGCTGGGACTGACCCCCGGCATGCGGTGGGTCTGACGAAAAGGCCCCCTTTCCCGCCTGCGGCGGGGGAGGCTTGGCGGTACGCAGCGCCGAGGATGAGGGTGGAGAGCCGCAGTACCCCACCATCGGTGCGCGAAGCCTCCCTCTACCGTTCCGCTTTGCCGCTCGGGAGACCTCTTTGTTGTCACCCTACCGTCGCCGCCATCCGCAAGCTCCGCCCGCGCAGCACCAACGAGCCGATCACCACGAGATTGAACACATTGAACAACACGCCAGTTGCAAACGCCGGCTCGTAATAGGCGACGTGGTCGTAGATGACCCCGGCCAGCCACCCGCCGGCCGCCATGCCGAGTGAGCCGGGGAACAGCACCAGGGGAATACGCCAGCCCGCTTCAATTGCCGGGAACAGTTCCCGTACCGCAAGCACGTAACCGGGGACCAGTCCGGAGAAGCCGAGACCAAAGGCGGCCGACACCGTGTACAGCGCGATTTCGTTCTGCGTGAACAGGAAGCCGGCCATCGCCGTTGCCTGTCCGGCAGAGGCCCAGAGGATCATCTGCAATCCGCCGATCCGGTCCGCGAGCCAGCCCCAGAACTGCCGCGCGAAGAACGCCGTACCAAGCAAGACGGACAGCATTGCCGCGCCGGTCGTCGGCCCCAGCCCGATGTCGGTACAGAAGGCGACCATGTGCGCCATCGGGATCGACATCGCTACGCAGCAGCAGAACACAGCGACGCCGAGCAAGGCGCAGATCACATTCGGCGGCAGGTCAAGCCTGCGCAGGCTGGCGGACGGTCCGGCATGAGCCGGACTGAGGGATGGCAATTCGGGTGGACGACGTAGAAAGATTGCAGCAAGCGGCACGATCGAGCAGGCAAGCAAGCAGCCAAAGCCGAACATCGTCTGCCGCCAGCCGTAGCGCCGCACGCCAAGCTCGAATACACCCGGCCATACTGCACCGGCGATATACTGGCCGGACGAGATCAGGGCGATGGCGGAGCCACGCCGCTTGTCGAACCACATGCTGACGTAAGTCATCAGAGGCGCGAACATACCGGAGGCGCCGAGCAGGCCGACCAGCAGCAGATTGCCCAGACAGAGCTGCCAAATTCCTCCGGAGGATGCGACGACCATACCGGCGCCAATTATGGTGCCGCACGCCATCACGATGGCACGTACACCGATGCGTTGCGACAGCCAGCCCATGAAGATGCCGCCGCCGCCAGCGCCAATATAGGTCATGGCCACCGCTAGCGCAGGCGCAGAGCGGTCGGTGCCAAGTGATTTCGCGATGGGTTCCAGGGCCACCACGGTCACGAGAGGTGCGCCATACGACAGGCCGAGGATGCACAACGCCACGGTGGCGACGACCCAGGATCGGCGTGTCTCCACGCTGCGAGCGGGCGCGAGTGTATTGGTCATTCCGGGCGCTACCCTGGCGATCTCCTGGACCGAATATCGAGCGCACCCCGCGCGACGTGGCCAGCCGGCCCGTTCACGTCCTGGAGGACGAGGAATTCGACGGCATGCAGGCGCTGCGCCGGCGGACCTCGGCAGACAGTCCCACTGGAAATCCCTCCATCAGGACCACAACTCTCGGTCGCCAGCGCAACCCCGGCGTGCGCGATGCCCCTCTGATCAGCCTGGCTTGACGATGTAGCCGTAGGCAGCGTTGCTGGGACTGCCTCCGTTCTGGAGATAGGCGGTCTTCCGCTGAGAAATACCATCCAGCGGAAGATCGTTGGCAGCTGCACGCAGGTCGAGCTGATAGTGACGCGCACCGTTGTAGCCCAGGATGGCGCTCTTCACCGGGCCATTCGCTGCGCCAAGCGGGGTGAAGCCGTGCTTCTTCTGCATGTCTTCCGGAATCTCGAGACGCCGGAACGCCTCGATCTGCCACTGGGGCGAGCCGTACCAGACTGAGTCGGTCCCCCATAAGATATGGTCGTGCCCTAACCCCTTGACCAGCGTACCCATCATCGCCGCACAGAAGCGTGGATTGGTGACCGCAGACACCGCGAAGCAAGTCCCCGTATCGGCATATACGTTGCTGACTCCATGCTTCTCAGGAATTGCGGCAAGATCGGAAGTCCACCGGACATAGCCCGTACGTTCGAACTCAGCCAGATCGTCGACCGGGTTCTCCTGGAAGGCCCGCAGCGCGGAATGGTAGATGATGAAGTTCATCTGCGGCCAATCCTTGGCAGCCTTTGGGATGTCGTCAGCATCCGCGTAGCGCCATGCACCGCCTGGAATCGAGGTTTCGTAGTCCTTCGGCAGCAGACCTTTATGGATGCAGATATTAGTGATTCCGGCCTTCACCGCCTTTTCGTAGAACGGGTACATCAGCTTCTCATCGTCCAGCCGCCATGGATATTTCGTTGTCTGAGGAGACAGCGGATCTCCAATGGTGTAACCCTTCCAGCTTGTTGGCCGAACCACATCGATCACGCGATCGACTTCATCCATCCAACCTGGCTGCCTTGGCGTGATGACTGAGTGGAAGAGCAACCGTCGTGAACCAGCGATGCTGTTCACGGTTTCAGCGGCCTCCTTGATCTGGTCGTTCGTCAGGAACCAGTGCGACGGATCGTCGAACGGAGCGCCACTCAGCAGGCCAATCGTTGTGTCGCTGTCGAAGTACACCTCCTTGAGAAAGTTCCCAAATTTATAGCGGTCGAGGGTCATGCCAACGGCTTCCTTGTTCATCGCCGGGTTCCAGTGCTCCGCGGCATATTGCGCAAGGCCCAGGAGACCTTCGAACTTGTAGTCGTCGCGCACGAAGTGCAGCTGGTCGTCGAAGATGAACTGTTTGGACAAGGCATTCGCACGCGCCGCGGCTAAGTCGGGTTCTTTCGCTTCCGCGGCATCGACCTTGAAGAGTGGGCCGAACACCTCGTTCATAGCGACAAATGCAGCCGCCATACCACAACTGGAGCGCAGAAACTGACGCCGATCCATGCCGAGCCGACGTCCGGCTTCGTCGGCGATCGTCCTGAGCCTTCCCTCTACTTTGCGTTGGTCGACGGTCTGCGGCAGCGGATTGAACTCGCCGTTCGAGACCATTTGCAGCGGCACAGGAGATGGGAAGGCCGACGCGTCAACCTGCGTCAGCTTGTCGAGTTCTCGTTGGCTCAGAAAGCTACCCATGGTTTCCTCCCTTGCTTATGAACGCTCAGCATCCACAGCGCGGGCCGACAAACGGGGGTCGAGCCCGCGCCTTTGTCGTTAAGGTCAGACTGGTTGCAAATTGCAGAATAAATGTCAAGCGGCGGTACTATCGGCCCGCATTTTGTAATGATGATTTTCGTTCACGAATGCTACCGAACAAGGGCCACGACTGCAGACACATTTATCAGCCCTGCGCCCCGGCCAGAACCATCTTCGGCCATCCGTCGGGGCCGTTTCGGGTTTCGGACCGCACGCGCAGGATGCCGTCATCCGGCAGCCGTTGTACGATTTGAACTGATCGCATGGGGTCGAGAGCGCCAGCCGTATATGACCGTTGCAAATCGGACCCTCGGTGAGTGTCGCAGGTCATCGTTGTCGCATATACCAACTCCCCGGGGTGGGTGTCCGCGAGGTCGCGGCGCCGGACAGCGATCGCGAAATCAGGGGGACGTCCAGCTTCGACCTTGTGGCCTGGGCCTCAGGGCAGGCGATTCGAACGACTGCGCCGCGTGCACGGTCCGCTCTTGCCCCGCAACGACGAGTATTCCGAAAATGCGAAGTGGAGCTGTCTCAGCAAAGAGGATCCGACGTCGTCGTGAGTCTCGCCGCCCATTCTGCAGACGTCGGTTTGGCATCTGCCGTACCGTCGCCTCCATCAGGATCGGGGTGGGCGATACGGATTTGCGGGACGATCAATCGTGGCCTCAGGAGGCGAATGTTCACGTCAGTCTCGAGGCATCGAAACCATTTTCGGGGCGACCCTCAGGCTCGGTAGGTGACATCGTCGGCGCGACCTGGCCCTGCGCAGGCGGAACCAGGCCACTGCTCTGTAGCGGGAGCAAGTCGAGGGGCGGTATTTCTCGAGCAGGATCGGAACCCACGCCCGCCCCCCGGCTACAAGGTACGTCGCGACCCTCGTCGCCCGCCGCAGCCTCGACGGCCATCGCGGCCGGTGGCCCGCTACCGGACAACGGGTATCACGAAGGTCCTCGGGCCAGGCCGGGCCGCGCTGTCCTCAACCGACACGGTCCGGCTGTGCCGAGCCTTGGGAATGTCCGCACCGGTCGCGAAGATCCTATTTTTGGTCACAGTGGCATGTCGCAACAGCCAACGGATGATGTCTATTCCAGGCCGCCCTTAGCTTACCCGGAGCGTGTTCATAATCACACTCACGCCCGGCGGCGCGCGGAACCGCATATCAACCTTGACCGGCTTGCACACCGCGCGGGACAGATCAGGGCTCACGAGTTCAATAATCGGCCCGCCAATCATCTCGAGCCACCTGGTTTCGCTGGCGCGGGGAGCGGACCAGTCATGCGCATCTTCTCCACGGGAGACGAGGGAGCATAGCGTTCCGGCAAGACTGGAGAATGTTGACATGGCGACCAGCGCAGCGAGCGTTCCCGGCCATGCGTTCATTATCCCGCTCGCGCGAACGTGACCCCGGTCAAGGGTTGGTGCTTCACGCCAGCGCCTGTCTGGCTGGTGTGCTTTGACGTATCGCATTTCCGATTGGAATCAACGGAGAAGTCCGGCGGTGGGGACGGAGCGCTCCGCCGTTCAGAACCACGACACTGCCGGCGATAGGCGCCGGGGACTGTATCTCGATCGTTGCCACCAGGACGCCGAGGCCAATAGGTCTTAGAATTTCCACCCGTCGTTGAGAGGACCTGAGAACCAAGAGCGCGCAGACGACGTAGGCGTGACCGCCTCGCCCCAAAGGCAGCAGCACGCAAAGTTCGGCGGGAGGCACACCCGGTTGCACCGGGACATTGCGAGCGAATCTGCCGCGGGACTGTAGATGGCATAGGCGTCGCGCACAGTACAGCCGAGTGAGTCATGCGGAACGAGGGCGGACTGGTGCCACAGAGGGCCACCCGGCTAGGCTTCAGCCAATCTGACAAACGGTAGCCAGGCCATGTCACCCAGCCAGCCGCACTATCTGCCGCTCACTCTCCCCTTCTTTTCCATCCTGGCGGCGCTGTTCCTGTTGGTCGTGGTTCTCCTGGAGCTCGGGGCGCTCCGCTTCACTTATATGCGGATCGGCCTGAGCTCGCGTGGCGCTATGCTGGTGCTGCTGGCGTCGCTCATTGGAAGCTACTTCAACATCCCCGTGGCGGAATTGCCAGATCAACAGGTCATGCATGGCGCGCAGATCAGCTACTTCGGCATGCGCTATGTGGTGCCGGTCGTCGTCAACTGGCCTGGAACAATCATCGCGGTGAATGTCGGAGGCGCCCTGATCCCGACAATCATGTCATTGTTCCTCCTGGTGCGCTATTGGCTTTGGACCCAAGGCGTGCTGGCCGTCGCGTGCGTCGGTATGCTGTGCCACGTTCTCGCACATCCCGTATACGGGGTTGGCATCGCGCTTCCGGTGTTCGTGCCGTCGGTCGCCGCCGCGATAGTCGCACTGCTGCTGTCGCGCCGGCATGCAGCCCCGCTTGCCTACATCGGTGGGAGCCTCGGTACTCTGCTTGGCGCCGATCTCTCGAACCTGGGCGACGTGCAGGACCTGGGCGCACCGGTCGCGTCGATTGGCGGGGCAGGTACTTTCGACGGGGTGTTTCTGGTGGGCGTCATGGCGGCGTTTGTTGCCGGCTTTTCAAGCGCACGGCCTCGGGCGTCCCCCCGACAAAGCTAGGGATCCGAACACCCGCAGGCTCGGCTCCGCACCGATGTGGTCAAGTGGACGTCAGCTGCGCCGTCCTGCCTTGCAATGACGGTCGACCGGTTCAGTATGGCCGGTCGCCGGCCACAGTCACCCTGAATCCCGACCGGGTGTGCGGCCAGTAGTCCCACATCGCGCGGTGCTGGACGCAACGGTTATCCCAGAAAGCGACGGAGTTCGGCTGCCAGCGGAAACGGCACTGAAACAGCGGATTTTCCGCGTGCGTGTAGAGGTAGTTCAGGATGTGGTAGCTCTCGTCGCGCGGCACGCCAAGCAGCCGACGGGTAAAGCCGCGATTCACGTACAACGCCTTTTGGCCGGTGACGGGGTGCGTGCGGATCACCGGGTGTTCAGCACGCGGATAGGTCGCCTTATCCTCAACGCCGGCATATTTGTAAGTGCCTCGGTAATTCTCCTCACCGTCGTGCATCGCCGTCATCCCGTGGAGATACGCCTTCATGCGATCCGACAGCGCTTCGTACGCGGCGTACATAGACGCGAAAAGTGTGTCGCCACCCTTGGGCGGGCAGGTCTTGATGTAGAGGATGCTACCCATTGGCGGCGTTGGATCGCAGGACACGTCGCTGTGCCAGCCTTCACCGTTGGCACGTGGCGAGTTCTTGTCCGCATGAATAACCATCAGTTCCGGGTGATTCTGGTAGGATGGTGCGGCCGGATGAATATGCAACTCGCCGAAATTTCGCCCAAACGCGATATGCTGCTCAGGCGACAGGTGTTGGTCGCGGAAAAAAACCACCAGATTCTCGGCGAGAGCGCGGTGAACTTCTTCCATCTGATGGTTCGACAATGGCCTGCCGAGGTCGATGCCGGCAATCTCTGCACCGATAATCGGCGTCAGCTTGTCCACCTGGATCGTATCGTACGGCGCTTCATTTCCCGGCTTGTGCTTATAGCGAGGTCCATTGTTGCCGCGCATCGGATCCATCATGTCGAGTGCTCCTCTAACCAGCGCGCCGGATGTTGCCGCTCTGCTTCGGTATTCCCGTGTGTTCGTAGCATACCTTGGCCAGCGCAGCGACACCATCGCGGATGGTCTGCTTGCTCGGCATCGCGAAACACAGCCGCAGATGAGATTTCGAGTTATTGGCACTGACTGCCCAAGCCGGCCCCTCGTTGAAGATTATGCCGGCCTCAGCCGCCGGCTTCAGCAACGTACGCACGTCCACTTCATCCGGCAGCTTGATCCAAAGAAAGATCCCCCCCTTCGGAATCCAGCATTCGGCGGCGCTTCCGAACTCGCGCTCTACCGATTCGACCATCGCGTCAAGCTTATCCTTCAGTACACTGTTCAGATGCGGGAGGTGCTTGTCGAAATTCTTCGAGAAATATTCGGCGACGATCATCTGGTCCAGCGCGCCGGTGCCGCTATCGCCCTTCAATGGCAGCAGACGACTCATGATATCCCATGGCGCAATGATATAACCAAGCCGCAGCGCTGGCGCGAGCGACTTGGAGAACGAGCCGAGGTGGATCACGGCATCGGGATCAAGCGCGTATAACGCAGGCGGCGCTTCCACGCCTTGCCATAGCAAGTCGGCGTAGCATTCGTCCTCGAAGATCGCGACATTATATTCGTGCGCGAGCTTGAGCAGCACGTGGCGGCGATCGAGCGGTAATATGCTCGCCGTGGGGTTCTGGATTGTGGGGATCGTATAGATGAACTTCGGGCTGACGCCCTTGGCTTTCAGCCCGGCAAGCTGCGATGCCAGCGCTTCGATGACAATGCCGTTGGCGTCGAGCTTCATTGCCTCAATTTTGGCGCCCAGCTTGCGGAACCGATTGAGAGCGCCCTGGTAGCAGAACTCCTCGGCCAGGACTGTGTCGCCCGGGTCGAGCAACAGTTTGCTGATCATGTCGATACCCTGGCCGGATCCGGTGACGATCGAGATGTCGTCGATCGACACGTCGATACCGCGATGCCGCTTCGACTTGTCGGCAACAAACTGGCGCAAGCCGGGATACCCCTGCGGCCCGAGGCCCAGATTGTAGATCGCCAGCTTCGATCCTTCGCGGCGCAGCACGGATGCAGCGGCTTCGATCAGGCCCTCGATGGGGATTCGCTCGGGGTCGTTGTTGCCGCCGACGAAATAGTATTTCGGAAACGGCGCCCAGCGCGGCGCTGGCGGCAGAATGTCGGCGCTGTAGAGCTTGCTGTAATCGAAGCCGGTACTCATCGATCTGTTTCCTCCGCTATGGTCGGGCCGAAGGTAGGCGGGACGGGCGCGTGAGACCAGAGGACCCGATTGCCCCCTCCCGCGTACGGGAGAGGCCGGCGGAGGGTGGCACAAAACGATACCAGTGCATGATGGGTTCGTCGCAGTACTCTCACCCGGCCGGAGCGCGTTAGCCTCTCGGATCAATCAATACCTTCGCCCGCGGATTCGGCCGGCGGAGGCTTTCGAAAAGCTCGGGCAGCGCGTCCAGCCCGATCACATCGGATACCAGCTTATTGGCATCGATGCGCCGCGCCGCCAGCAGGTCCAGCACCAGCTCAAACTCCTCGCGCGTGTAACCGAGCACGAACCGCACGGTCAGCTCCTTGCGGATTGCGATGCGCGGCAGGATCGAATCCTCATGGCGGCATACGCCGACCACGACAATCCGCCCATGCACCGGGGCCAGATCGATCACATGGCGCAGCAGGCCCGGCGCCCCGACACACTCGAAAATCACCTCCGGTGGGCCGCCGGTCATGCGGGCGAACGCCGCGGCGACAGGTTCCGCCTCCGGATCGAGGACGGCACTGGCTCCAATCGTGCCCGCGCGATTTCGCCGCACCGGATCCAATTCGCTCACGATCAGATGCCGCGCACCGGCTAAGCGCGCAAATACTGTCACCGCCAACCCGATCGGCCCCGCGCCGATCACCAGCACGCGCCCGCCCAGCAACGCACCGGCCAGACGCACGGCATGTGCACCGACCGATAGCGGCTCGCTCAGCGCCGCATCGCGCAGGTCCAATGAATCGGGCACGCGCAGCGCATTGTGCGCCGGCAGGGTGAGGTACTCCCCATAGCCACCCGGCACGTCTGCCGCCAGACCGATGACCTTGGTGCGCCCGCACAGAATGCCGAGCCGGTCACGGCAGCCACCGAGCGGGCGGCATTCGTCGCACTCATAGAGCGGCAACCCGATGATACGCTCGCCGCGCCGCCAGCCGGGTGCCGCGGACTCTGCAACGACACCCGAGAATTCGTGACCGAGCACCGTCCCGGCCTCCAGCGAAACGGCGCTCTTTTCTGTTGCGTGCAGATCGGTGCCGCAGATCCCGCAGTATGCGACCTGCACGACGAGCTCACCCGGCCGCGCAGTCGGAGTCTGGCGATCCTCGATGCCAAGCGGCGAACCTTCGTGGCGGAAGACGGCGACGCGCATCCGGAGCCTCCCTACATTGTTGTCTGCATATCGCCATCGACGCTGAGCGCTTGGCCGCTGATCGTCGCACCGAACCGGCTGACGAGATACAGCGCCATGTTGGCGATATCCTGTTGCGTGACGAAGCAGCGCAATGACGTGGTGGAAACGGTACGCTCGGTCATCTCGTTCTCGGAAATACCCGCCGCTTCGGCCTTCGCCTTGATCACTGCGCGGATGCGCGGCCCATCCACCGGTCCGGGCAGAATGGCGTTGACGCGTATCCCGTCGGGACCGAGCTCGATCGACAGCGACTTGGTGAAGCCGATGACGCCCCATTTCGCGGCGGAATAAGGCGCCCGCAGGGGAAATCCAAATCGCCCTGCCGCTGAACTGAGATTGACGATCGACCCGCCGCCGGCCGCACGCAATGCCGGAATTGCCCGGCGCGAACAATGGAACATCGACGCAAGGTCGATGCGCAGCGTCGCGTCGAGCGCTTCCGGAGTCACATGTTCTACCAGCGCGGTTGGTCCAGCGATGCCGGCATTGTTCACCAGGACGTCGAGACCGCCCAGGTTCGTCGCTGCGGCATCGACGAACGCCTCGCAGTCCGCCGGGACACCAGCGTCGGCACGCATGCCGGGATGGCCGGCTGCTATCAGCGCGTCTTCGTCCACGTCAGAGACAAATACGCGTGCACCACAATCGACAAAGCTGTCGGCCATCACGCGGCCTATGCCGTTTGCTCCGGCGGTGATCGCAACGCGCAGACCACTGAGATCGACGGTCAGGGGTGTACGGGCGCCAGTGACCATGATCGACTCCTATCCGGTTGAAGGCCGAGTGTCGGCGCGGCGTGGCACAGGGGCAAGGGACGATCGGTCCAACGATCAGTCCAACGCAGAGACGCAGGGAGAGCAGAGGTTTTGCGGAACGAAGCGTCAGATTCCGGCATTGAGCGGCACCGCGTCCCTCAACCGATTTCGGTTCCGGCAACGAGCATGAGATAACCATGGGCTATGCTCGGCAGCATGGTGACGCGAGGGGTCAGAATAGGACCGGACTCAGCACGCGCGGTGGGTGTGCCGGGTTGATGCGGGGGCATCCGAGGTATCGAGCGGCTGCGGCGCACAAGAGCATAAACAGTATCGACTATCAAAGAATGAGTAGGATGACCGACTCGCTCACGGGCACGTCCCGGAAAAAACGCGGCAATCCTGCTTATCGTCGCCAAGCAACAGCTGCCTCGATGCTCCGCTCCTCGTCATGACGGGAGTGAGTGCAGCCGCAAAAGCGGCTACTCTGTGTCTTCCTCCGCCGCACCCAGCGTTTGGTCCTGTGCGTAATTGCTGCCGAGTGGCCGTTCCACGACTGACACAGCAGTCCCCGCCACCCTCAGCATGTCCCACTGGGTGATCCATGCCTTGATATACTGCCGCATCGTGCGCGTTGCGGTACGCTCGATCGCCGGCAGTTGAGGTGTGCTCCAATCGTAAGCTCCCGCGTAGATCTCGCGCAGGAGCTGTCCATCTCTGCGCAATTCCTCCTCGTTCGGCGTGGCCAGGCGGTGGTTCTGCACTGCATCCTTGATATGCCGGATGCCGGTCAGGGCGCGCATTGCGTCCGCATCGCGCCCCTTTAGACGCAGCCGCTCCGGCGCCTCATCTTGGTCGTGACGGTGCTCCACCACAGCGGCGACGAAGTCATCCGTGATCGCGTAGACAACGGCGATCCCCGCAAACCGTATCGTGTTATCGAGCCCAAGCCACACCGCCAGTGAGGCATAGGCCAGCGCGCGTTGCATCGGCGAATAGCGGCCAATCAGCTCCACTTCGTCGAACGCAACACACCAGCCCGCGTAACCGGCCGCGCGGAACAACAGACTGGCGAAGCGGATGCGCTGCGCAGCCAGCTCCGCAGCCGACGGCTGCCGCAGATTGAACTTGCGCGACACGTGATGTTGCACCAGTGCCTTGCGGAACACGCTGCTGGGCATCTTTCCGCCGGCGAGGAAACGTTCGCAACGCCGCACCACCTCGGGCGCTTGTGACGGCTGGCGCAACAGGAAGAGTATGGCGGCGAAAATACCGGAAAGGCCGGAATCCGGTCGGCTGACGGCCTCATGCAACGCCGTCAGCTGGTCCGGCGCCGCGCGCAATGCAGCCAGGGAAGCCGAGAGCGCATCGTCATTGCGGTCCGGCAACGCGGCACTGCGCATGGCGGCCTCGAAGACGCGGCCAAAATCAGCGAGTGGCGTCTCCTTGCTGATCACCACGCGGCTTACGACGAAGCGCCGGTCGCGCGCGACTTCGGCGAGCGATGTCAGCGTGTGCGACTTTCCCGTGCCAAATCCGCCGGCAAATCCCATGCCGGGACGTGTACCGGCCGCGTCCAGCAAAGCGCGGAAATCCTTCTCCAGATCGACGTTGCCGGCTCCCATCAGGCGCACGACGGCACGGTTCGGCACGCCGGCACGCAAGGCTTCGATTGCGGTGCGGGATTCCAGATTCATGCGCTCACCGTCACCAGCGGCGCCAGCGGGTTCTGCTGGTCACCAGGCCGCACGTCGGGCCAGATCCGCATCTCCAGCGCCTTGTAATTGTCGAGAGTCCGGCGATGTTCCCCGGACACCAGCCCCTGGTCCGCCAGGACCAGCAGGAACATGCCGGCGAGGTGCTCGATGTCGTCGACCAATTCACGCAAGACTTCGAAGAGATCCATCAGAGCGCTGGCGGAATAGTGCAGCCCGGCCGCGTCCGGTCCGGGCGGGTGCAGCGCACGACGCAAGTCCAACGTCAGCAGCAAGCCGTGCCGCCCCGCCTTGCGCACGAAATGGCAGAGCGAGACCAACATCGCGCGCGCATTGTTTCGGTTGATGCGCGCGGCGATATCGTACCGGCGGAGATCGCCCAAACCCAGCTTCTCTCCCCGCAGCCACGGCAGCACCGGCAAATCGGGGCTGTCGTATACATCCGGGTCCAGCCGGGCGAGACACAGCCGCAACATGGCGATGCGGAAGTCTTGTGCCAGCGCGGCGTCCTCCCACAATTCACGGCTCAGCCACCGGTTGCGATTGCGGGCCAGCTCCTCGTCGTCCATGCCGAGACGCTGTGCCAATTCGGCCATGGTCAGCGCAACGCGAGGCTGCGGCCAGGGATGACCGTTGCGGTTGAACATGCCCTCAATAAAGCCCTGGATCAAATCGTCCCAGGGCAAGGCGCGGGCAGCGGCGAAGAACACGTCGTGCAGCATATGAAGGCGGGTCTCGCCGGCATCGACATGCGCGGCCAGCATGCCGTGCCGCTGCGCCAGCGCCGCCACAGCCTGGCGCAGGCGCCTGATGCCGCTATCGTCCGCGACCACGAATTTCGCCGCCGCCCCACCGGATGGCAGAAAGTGGGCGAAATACTCCGGCTCGACGACCTGCAGCCACCGTGCGGCGGGCAGGGCCTGGACGTCGATTACGTCCATCAAGTGCTACTCCAGGGTGAAACGAACCGCGTAAAAATCGTGCCGTGCGCCGGTTTCGTCAAATGCCGACAGCCGCTTGGCACCCTTGGTGCCGGTCGAGCCGCCGAGCTCGAAGCGGTGGCCACGGCCGGTCCGCGTATCGGGATGGCGATTGAGTCGGAGAAGATCGACCAGGAACTCCTCCAGCGGGCATTCGGCAGCAGCGGCCGGCAGCAGCGTCAACACGTTGTGCAGGTCCGCGAGCGGCACCAGAGGCCCCTCCCCCCGACGGTTTGGCTGCCAATCCGCGGCGCGGGCTGGCGCCAGCACGGCGTAGCCGAGGAACACGCGCTCGAGGAAGGTGCGGGGATTGAAGCGGCCGGGGCGCTGCTGCAGCGCGCGCAGATGGCGGGCAAGGAAGCTCGGACGGATGCGGCGCTCCAGCCTCCGGCCGATTCGCACGCCCTGCGCACGCGGCTCCAGGCGCAGCACGACGGGGTAAGCGGTGACGCGTCCGTCACGCTCCACCAAGGTCACGTTGGCGGCCGCGGCGGCGCGGGCCAACTCGGCCAGGAAGCTGCCGTCAGCGAAGGCCTCCGCCAGGTCGATGGCTGGCGGATGCGCAGCATGGTGCACGGAAACGTGCAGCTTCGCGGCACAATCCTGCAGGTCGGCGACCGCATCGGGAAAGCGGGCGACCGCGCCCTCCTGCGCCGCCCGGCGCAGGCGCTTCGCAGCACGCAGCGTTGCCGCCGCCTCGTGTTCCAGCTGCGCCAGACGCACGTCCCATTGGTTGAGCACGTCCTCCAGACCGGTGGACGAGTCGGGTGCTTCGCTGTCATCCATTGGTCAAGTATGCGGGCCGGGTCGGGTCGCGCCAAGAAGGGGAAGTAAAGCATGGAGGCCGATGTTGTTGCCGCGGCAAATGAGCTCGTCCCGCTGATTCGGGCACATCGGGCTGACGCCGAGGACCTACGCCGTCAGCCGCCAAAAGTGGCGGAGGCGCTCGCGGCTGCCGGGCTGCTGCAGATGTATTTGCCGAAGTCGATGGGCGGGCCGGAGTACCCGCCGCTGACCGCGTTCGGCGCAATCGAGACACTCTCGCGTGCCGACGGGTCCACCGGCTGGTGCGCAATGATCGCCTCCAGCCTGTCAGCATTCATGGGCTGGATGCCCGCTGAACTAGGGCCGTTTTTCGCTGGAAATCCACCGGATTTCCGGGGGGCTGGCTCGGTGCGAGCGATGGGGCGTGCCCGTCCGGTGGAGGGCGGCTGGCTGGTGCACGGGCAGTGGGACTTCGCCAGCGGTCTGCACCACGCCCGATGGCTGAACTGCACCTGCGTGGTGATGGCTGGCGACGCACCGCAGTTGAACGCTGCCGGGACGCCAGTGACGCGCACAATGTGGGTGCCAGCCACCGCCGCGACGATCCTGGACACCTGGTCCGTGGTCGGGTTGCGTGCGACCGGCAGTCACGACTTTGCGGTGCACGACGTTTTCGTGCCGGCCGCGCATAGCTATTCGCTGGCGGAGCCGCCGCGCGAAACGGGCACGTTGTACCATCCGCGCATGCTGTTAATCTCGCTGTGGACACCGACGGCGGCGAACGCGCTCGGTATTGCGCACGGCGCGATCGATGCGCTCGTCGACCTCGCCGGACACGTGAGCTCAACGATGTCAACCACTCGGCTGCGCGACCGTCCACTGGTGCAGACGCGCGTGGCGGAGGCGGCGGCAATCGTGCACGCCGCACGCGCCTACGTGTTCTCGGCGGTCGGGCGCGCCTGGGCCACGGTCAGGAATGGCATTGAGGATCCCGGGCCGATGGTGGCCGACGCGCGGCTGGCGATCGTGCATGCGATGCATGAAGCGGTCCGCGCAGTCGATCTCGTCTTCCATGCAGCGGGCACCAACGCCGTGTACAGCCGCAATCCGCTGGAACGGTATTTCCGCGACGTGCATGTGGCCGTGCAGCACGCGGCGGGGCTGCCGGGCCACTATGAAAGCGCTGGCAAGGTGCTGATGGGATTACGCCCGATGGATCCGGGGTGGTGACACAGGGAAGCCGCGGTTTCGAGGAGTGAAGCAACCAGGCAACCTTCCGCCGGCACAGAGCCCGACGCTTCGCCCCTCACAATGCTGGCAGGCAGAATCAGCCCGCCAGTCGGAGTGCCCGGATGGCATTCGTCTTCATGATCAGATCGTGCACTTCGGGCTTGAAGCCAGCCGCCTTGAATTCGTTGATCCAACGGTCCGGCGCAATCAGCGGCCAATCGGAACCGAACAGGATTTTATTACGCAAGGGCCCATTCGAGTACTGCACGAGCTGAGGCGGAAAGTACTTCGGCGACCAGCCTGACAGGTCGATATACACGTTCGGCTTGTGGAGGCAGACCGACAGTGCCTCGTCCTGCCACGGCCATGAGGGGTGCGCGATGATGATGGTCATGTCGGGGAAATCCACCGCAACGTCATCCAAATACATCGGGTTGGAATATTTCAGCCGAAGCCCGCCGCCACCTGGCATACCCGTGCCGATGCCGGAATGACCACTGTGAAAGATCGCCGGCAGTCTGTGCTTCGCGATCACTTCGTATAGCCGGTAGGCCATGCGGTCATTCGGGTAGAACCCCTGCATCGTCGGGTGGAACTTGAAGCCACGGATCACGCCGTCCCTGATCAGCGACTCCGCTTCGCGCGCACCCATGCGGCCCTTATGCGGATCGATGCTGGCAAAGGCCGTCATGATGTCCGCATTCTCGGCCGCAGCATCGGCCACTTCCTGGTTTGGAACACGCCTGTTACCGACCTCGAACTCGGAATCGACGGTGAACATCACCAAGCCGATCTTGCGTTCCCGATAATACGCGATGGTTTCGGCGATGGTCGGACGCTTGCCGACCCTGAAATACTTGCTGGCGGCATCTTCGTACGGTTGCCACAGCGCATCGGCCGGCTGACGGCAAGAGACTTCGGCGTGAGTGTGGACGTCGATCGCGACCAGATCGTCGATGTTCATTGAACTATCTCAGCGAGTTGATGATCTGCCGGTAAGCCTCCTCGGGAAACGCCTTGAGCGTCCTTGTACGAACGTTACCGAGCTTCCCGAGCAGCAGTGTGAACCGCGCCGACACGGCATCGTCCGGCGCATCATAAGTGATGATCAGGTCGTATTCGCCCATCGTCATGAACAAGGACAGGAAACGGCCGCCCATTTCCTCCAGGTTTTTGCGCGCCGCATCGACACGGCGGGGGCTCTCATCGATGGTGCGGACACCCTGGTCGGTCCAGTTGGCCAGCATGACATAGGTCGGCATGGCTCACATCCTTTCTCAACCTGAGGTAGTCTGAGGACGGAAACCACAGGGAGGCAAGAGCCATGATCGTCCCAGAGGGCGCGCGCAATGTCCGTTTCGTCGGCCACACCGGCCAGGGCGGACGTGGCGACGGAGTACAGGTGATGGTTTCGCGTGGTCATGCATACATCGGCACGCGGGTCAGCCGCGGCGTCATGGTCACCGACGTGCGGGACCCGCGAAACCCCAGACCGGTGAACTTCGCGCCGATCCATCCGAATTCCTGGTGCATGCATCTGCAGGCCGCCAACGACCTGCTGCTGTGTATTGAGGAGCTCGATCTGAAGGCTCTGCTGTCACAGAAGGAATACTACAGCCAGTCGAATCAGGTGGACTCATCGCGGTATGGCAAGCGAGGCGAGGATTTCTCGGCCGGCATGCGGGTTTATGACATTTCCGATCCGGCCAATCCGCGCTCCATCGGTTTCATGGAGGTAGAGGGACTGGGCCTGCACCGCATCTGGTGGACCGGCGGACGTTATGCCTACGCATCGGCACTGCTGGACGGTTACACCGACCACATCCTGATCATTATCGACATGAACGAACCGTCGCGCCCGCGCGAAGTCGGGCGCTGGTGGATACCCGGCATGCACGCTGCTGGCGGCGAGACGCCGGGTTGGAAGAACCGCTGGGCGCTGCACCACGCAGTGGTCGCTGATGACGTCGCTTATGGCAGCTGGCGCGACGGCGGGCTGACCATTCTGGACGTCAAGGACAAATCGGCGCCGAAGCTGATCGCGCATCGCAACTGGTGCCCGCCCTATGGCGGCGGCACGCATAGCGCGCTGCCACTGCACGACCGCGACCTGCTGGTAGTGGCCGACGAGGCAGTGCTGAACATCGATGTCGAAGGCCAGCACAAGCGCACCTGGGTGTTCGACGTCCGCGACAAGAGCAATCCGGTCAGCATCGCCACCATGCCGGTTCCGTCCGACCAGGATTATCTGAAGCTCGGCGGCCAGTTCGGCCCACATAACCTGCACGAGAACCGGCCCGGTTCTTTTCAGTCCTCCACGACGATTTTCGCCACCTGGCAGAGCGCCGGACTGCGGGTGTTCGACATAGCCGATCCGTACCGACCCGAGGAGATCGGCTACTTCGTCCCGCCGAAACCTACGCATTGGATGGAGCCAATGCGTGGTCGGGCGAAGATTCGCCACACCGCGGATCTGTTTGCGGCACAGGACGGACTGGTCTATCTCACGGACTACGACGCCGGGCTGTATATTGTGCAGTGGCACGGCTGATCCTCGAGCGGCCTGCCAGCGGACGTGGCATCGCCGGACCCATCCACGCGCGGGGGGGGGTGGACAGCCCGGTGCTGATCCTCATGCCAGGGGACTGATATCGTGTCAGTGCCGTGGTATCGCTCAGCGCGGAGTTCTCCTCGCGTTGCGCGCGACCAAGCCTGGCAACGAACAAACAACAGACGACCGTCATGGTGGGCTCTGGCCGTGCACGGCTGGAGGCATCGATCCTGGCGGGAGATCTCCGGAGAACCGACGCATTTTCGGGGCATGATGGCAGCGGATTCTTTGTGGATCTCACACCACGCGGCGACACGCCAGCGCCACCGCCGCAAAGCTGCGCGGCCCGTCCTCGGCACCACCCAGAAATGCTGCACGCACGCGCTCGCGCAGCCCCGACTGCGACGCCGCATCCAGCGAGGCGTGATACTGTCCGAGCGACCCCTTGCCCGAGGCAATCGGCTGCCAGTAATCATTGAAATCCGCGTAATCCATCCGGATCAGCGGCGAAGTTTCGCCAACATCCGCGAGGCCAGCACAACGCCAGAGCGTGCCAAGCCCTCCGGGCTGCACGACGCGCCGCATCTCCGCCACTGCATGATCCGGGTGTGGCATGAACTGCAATGATAGCATGGCCATAGCGCGGTCGAAGCGCGCCGCCTCGAACGTCATGGCACAAGCGTCACCCTGCTAAAGTGTGATGCGCGGATCGGTGTTAACGGCGAGCGCATGCTCCACATAAGGCCGGGCAAAATCGATTCCGGTCACCGACGCGACGTTGGCAGCGCGTGGCAATGCAAATGTCAGACTGCCGGTGCCACAGCCGAAATCGAGGATGCGTTCGCCGTCCGCCACCCCCACAAAGCCGATCAGCAATGGAGCGAGGCGCCGGCTCCAGCGCCCCATTGCTTGCTCATAGGCTGCGGCATTGTGGGCGTTGAATGTCGAGGGCATGACGACAACCTCAACGGCGAGGTGGATTGAACGGCTGGGCGATCTCCTGAAACACCGGAAGCCGCTCGCAGGTCGCAAGATGCGCGGCCAATGCCGGCCAGCGCCCCGGATCGAACAGGCCAGCATGCGCGTCGCCGATAAAACGCAAGGCGCAGGCAACGGCGATATCAGCGTGGCCAATAGAATCTCCAGCCCAAAAGGAACTGCCCCTGCCCGCACGATCGGCTTCCAGCACGTTCATTGCGGCGGAAATCTGCGCCTGGCACCGCTCTACCCAATGGACCGATGTCGTCTGATGCAGCACTTGTTCGTAGACCAGACTGACGGCCTTGTCGGCAAGACCGGTCGCGAGCGCACAAACCTTCAGCGCGTGCCGACGAAGCTCGCCACCACGCGCGATCAACGCGCGCGACGGCCCTGCCGTTTCGTCCAGATAATCGAGGATGGCACCACTCTCGATCAGCACCTCGCCATTGTCCAACACGAGCGTGGGCACACGACGCAACGGGTTGAATTGGGCGATAAGGTCTCCGTCGCTGAAGGTCGACCACGGGCGGTGCTCGAACGGCAGTTCATAGAGGCGAAGCGCAACCGCAACGCGCCGTACGAACGGCGAATCGTACTGACCGATCAGGATCATGTTGGCGCGGTGGCGAGAGGAATGCGGAACAGGCGGCTGCTCATCGCCTAGAGCACCGTCTCTGCTACCACACGCATCACATCGACGTTGGCGCCCTTCAGGACCATAGTGCCGAGATTTCCGGAATTCGCCACATCCATCCAGGCGGCAAGCCGGTCCTTGATCCTTTCCGCGGGCCCTACCAGTGAAATTTCATCGATCAGCTTGTCAGGCACGGCAGTGGCAGCCTCGTTCTTTTTGCCGTCGAGATACAGGTCCTGAATGGTCCTGGCCTCACCCTCGTAGCCCAGCTTGATCGCCACGTCGTTGTAGTAATTCTTTGTCCGCGCGCCCATCCCGCCGATATACAATGCGAGTTCCGGCCGGATCTGGTCCCGGCAGGCCGCCACGTCGGGGCCCATCTTGGCACGCACGTACGGCGCGACATCGAAATTCTCCAGTGTGACAGGGCGACCAGCTTTCTTCATGCCGTCCAGCAGGGGATCGGAGACAATTCGCGGCTGACTTGGTGAATAGAAGATGGGCAACACGCCGTCGGCGCATTCACCGGCGGTCCGCAAACCGGCCGGCGTGATGGACGCCAAATAGAACCGCAGCGACGGATCACCGTGGGTGATGCTGCGGAGAGGCTTGCCCAGGCCCGTCGCTGCAGGTCCGGAGTAGGGGATTTCGTATTCCTCGCCTTTGAAGCTCAGCGGCGCCTTGCGTTCCAGAATCTGCTTGATGATCGCAATGTATTCCTTCGTTCGTGTCATCGGCTTGCCGAAACGCACGCCATGTCAGCCTTCGATGACCTGAGGGCCAGATACGCCCAGGCCGCAGAGAAAGCGCCCGCCAGACATGTGCTGTAGCGTCATCGCTGTCATCGCGGCGCAGGCCGGCGTCCGTGCGGGAATTTGCATGATCCCGGTGCCAACTTTCAGCCGCGTGGTGCGCGCGAGCATCCAGGTCGCGGGTGTGACGGCGTCGGTACCATAGGCCTCACCGGTCCAGGCCTGTTCGAAGCCCAGGCGCTCCGCTTCCAGCACGCGCTCCATGTTCAACTTCGGGGCAGAACCCGACATATCAACAGTGATGCCCAGGCGCATGTTGTCTTTCCTTTTCTAACGGACCTTCGCTATGACGTCGTCGCGGAAGCGGCGCATATTGTCGATCGTCGCGCTGATGGTCGACCCGAACAGTCGCACATCGACTGCAGCAACGCCGAGGTCCTTCAACGCACGGATGTCGTCGGCGTAATGGGCTGCGCCGCCGGTAAACATTTCGCCCGCGCCGTCGATGCTGCGGCGAGGTCGCACTTCGCTCGGGCCTGCCAGAACGCGGAGGGCAACGGCTATGGAGGATGGATCGCGGCCAGCTTTCTCCGCCACCTCGCGCAGCCTCGCCATACCCGTTCTGAATCGCTCGACCGTGTTCATCGGCAGGTGCGGATTGGTGCCGACGGGATACCAGCAGTCGGCATAACGGACGGTGCGTCGCAGAGCCGGGCCGCTCTCGCCGCCAACCCAGATCGGGATCGGCTGCTGTGGTGGTTTCGGCGCGAACACCACGTCGGCGAAGTTAACGTATTTGCCTTCGAACCGCGGTTCGCCGGCGGTCCACAGTTCCTTGCAGACCGCCATCCATTCGTCGGTGACGTGGCCGCGGTCGTCGAACGGCGCAGCGTTGATGGCGTCGAATTCCTCACGGCACCAGCCGACACCGATGCCGAGAGTCAGGCGGCCTTTGGACAGATGATCGATGGTAGCGAGAATCTTCGCGGTCAGCACGGCCGGCCGGTACGGTACCACCATGACCGACATGACGAACCGCAGCTTCTGCGTGATCCCCGCGATGAACGCGGTCGTGGCGAGTTGCTCGAGCCAGGGCGCGGTCGGACCGGCCGGAAACTCGCCCGTGTCGGTGTAGGGATATTTCGACCCCAGGTTTCGCGGCACCATGATGTGGTCGCTGACCGTCACATAGTCGAACCCGAGTGCTTCGCCTTCGGCGATGATCTGCACCAGGCTGTCGGGATCGATCATGGGGCCTGATGTTGGGGCGTTGAAGCCGAACTGCATGGGCGTTCTCCCTCCGCACTTCCCATCCCGCTGCGTGAGAGGCGTCAGAGGACAACGCAGCGTGCCGCACGGTGGCGCCCTCCCCTACCGCCTTTCACAACCGGCAGGGACGTTACGAGCGCACCTTTGCCGCCACCTCGTCGCGGAAGCGGCGCATGTTGTCGATCGTGGCCGCCAGAGTCGGGCCGAACATACCGAAGTCGAACGCGGTGACGCCAACTTCCGACAACGTACGGATATCGCCGGCATAATCGGCCGCGCTACCGGTGAAGAGTTTACGCTCCCCATCGACCGTGCCCTTGGGCTGAGCGTCGGGGTTCGAGGAGACCCGATACGCCAACGTGACGTCCGACGCTTTGCGGTCCGCCTTCTCTGCCATGGCGCGTAGTTTCGCAACACCCGCTTTGTAACGGGTGAGCGTGTCCATCGGGAATTGTGGATTGGTGCCGATCGGATACCAGGCGTCGCCATATTTCGCCGTGCGACGCATTGCCGGGCCACTTTCACCGCCGATCCAGATCGGGATGGACTTCTGCACCGGCTTCGGCGGAAAGAGGACGTCTGAAAACTTGACATATTTACCGTCAAACTTCGGCTTCTCGCTGCTCCAGAGCTCCTTGCAGACCATCATCCATTCGTCGGTGACGTGGCCGCGGTCATCGAACGGCGGTGCACCGATGGCCTCAAATTCCTCTTTGCACCAGCCGGCACCGATTCCCAGGGTCAGGCGGCCTTTTGACAGGTAATCAAGCGTCGCCAGGATCTTCGCCGTCAGCACCGCCGGCCGGTGCGGCACCACCATCACCGAGGTGACGATGCGCAGCTTCGAGGTCGCAGCCGCGATAAACGTCGCCGCCGTCAGTTGCTCCAGTCGCGGCGCGGCGGCACCGGAGGGAAACTCGCCCGACTCGGAATACGGATAACGCGACGCGATGCTGGTGGGTATCATGATATGGTCGCTGACCGTGACATAGTCGAAGCCCAGCATCTCGGCCTCGGTGGCAATACGCAGCAAGCTGTCGGGTTCGATCAGTGGGCCGCTCGTGGGCGCGCTGCATCCGATCTGCATTTGTTCCTCCTGCTTGAATTGCTCTGCCTGAGCCGATAGCACACGATGCCGTGGACCGGCGCAATCGGGGGTGTCAATGGATTTCGGCATTCATCTGGGCACGCGCGGCTGCTTCGTCGCACGCGAGAACGTCGTGACGATTGCGCAGCGCGCCGAGGCGCTGGGCTACGCGTATCTTGGCGTTGCCGATCATCTGGTGGTACCGCCGAAGCACGGCGATCGCTATGCCTACACCACCGATGGTGTATGGCCTGGATGGGCCACCGGTGAGTGTTTCGATGCGATCGCCACGCTCGCCTTCCTTGCCGGCTGCACGCAGCGCATCAAATTGCTGACTTCTGTGGTCGTCGTCCCGTATCGTCCCGCCGTACTCGCCGCCAAACTGTTGCTGACCGCCGACGTGCTGTCTGGCGGACGTGTTATTGCGGGCGTCGGCTCCGGTTGGATGCGCGAGGAATTTGCAGCGCTCGGGACCCCTCCTTTCGAGGATCGCGGCGCCGTCACCGACGAATATGTGCGCGCGTGGAAAGCGCTGTGGACACAGCAGCGCCCGGCGTTTCGCGGAAAGTACACGAATTTCGACAACGTGGTATTCGCGCCGAAGCCTGCATCGGAGCCACACCCGCCCATTTGGGTTGGAGGCGAGAGCGCGGCGGCGATGCGCCGCGCGGTGCAGCTTGGCGATGGATGGTATCCCGTCTCCAACAATCAGAGCGTGCGGCTGGACACACCGGACCGCCTGCAGGCCGGAGTCGCCACACTGCATCGCGCCGCCGAACAAGCGAGGCGCGATCCGGCGTCGCTCGATATCGGCTATTTGTGGTTCGGTCCGCCGGTTTTCCACCCCGAGCGCGCCCCCGGGGCCCCCCGGCAGTTGTTCTCGGGCAGCAGTGCTGACATGCTGGAGGACGCTGCAGCACTGGAGGAGGCCGGGGCGCGGCACGTAATTTTGTACCTGCAACGCTCGACGCTCGAGGAGACGCTCGAGGTCATGCAGCGTTTCGCCGAAGAGGTCATATGCACGGTATGAGCACCGATCGGACCTGGTTGGAACATGCGCCGCTACCCGAGCTGATGGCGCAGGCTACCGCGAAACGCGACGCCGCGTTCGGGCGGCTGGTGTCCTATTCGCGCAAGGTATTCATCCCTCTGACCAAGCTGTGCCGAGACGTGTGCCACTACTGCACGTTTGCCGAGCGGCCGCGCGCCGGTCATCCCGCGTATCTATCCGCCGACGACGTGCTTGCCATCGCGCGCGCCGGCGCCGCCGCGGGGTGTACTGAGGCCTTATTCACGCTTGGCGACAAGCCGGAACTCCGCTACCGGGCCGCGCGCGAAGCGCTTGGCGCCCTCGGACACGAAACCACCATCAGCTATCTACGTGAGATGTGCGCGCTGGTGCTGAAGCAGACCAGCCTGCTGCCGCACGTTAATCCGGGCGTTATGACGCGGGACGAGATCGAGTCATTGCGCGAGGTCTCCGCCAGCATGGGCGTGATGCTGGAATCCTCGAGTGCGCGGCTGTGTGAACCGGGTCAGGTGCATTATGGCTCCCCGGACAAGGCCCCTGCAGCGCGGCTGGCGACCATCGCGCTGGCCGGCGAGCTCGCAGTGCCTTTCACCACAGGAATCCTGATCGGCATCGGCGAGACGCGCGCCGAACGTCTGGAATCGCTGCTGGCGATTCGTGAATTGCACGAACGCCACGGCCATATCGGCGAAGTGATCGTGCAGAACTTTCGCGCCAAGCCGAACACGAAACGTGCGAGCGCGCCCGATCCGGATCTCGACGACCTGCTCTGGAGCGTTGCCGTTACGCGACTGATCCTGCCGGACGACGTACACGTGCAGGCCCCGCCGAATCTTTCACGCGGCGTCTATGAAAAACTGATCTCGGCAGGCATCGATGACTGGGGCGGCGTGTCGCCGATCACGCCGGACCACGTGAACCCCGAGGCCCCATGGCCGCATCTGGACGACCTCGCCCGCCGCACCGCAGCGATGGGCAAGATCCTGGTGGCGCGGCTGCCGGCCTACCCCCGCGCCGTGGCGCAGCCGGAACGCTGGTTTGCGCCCGCGGTCGCAACCCGTGTGCGGCAGCTTGCCGACAGCCAAGGCTGGGCACGGGATGATGTCTGGGCGCCGGGTGTCCCGATCGCGCCGCAGCCGAAGCCCGCACTGCTCGACAGCGTCGATCCACTGATCGAAGCGACGATCGCTAAGGCCGCGGCCGGACGTAGGCTGAACGAAGCGGAGATCGTGCGTCTGTTCTCAGCACGCGACGCCGACTATCACCGCGTCACGACGGCTGCCGACGAACTTCGCCAGGCGGTTAGCGGCGACGTTGTGCGCTACGTGGTGAACCGTAACATCAACTACACCAACATCTGTTACTACCGTTGCAAGTTCTGTGCGTTTTCCAAAGGCAGGACGCACGAAGCGCTACGCGGTACGCCATATGATCTCGACTGGGACGAGATCGTGCGCCGCGCACAGGAAGCCTGGGATCGCGGCGCCACGGAAGTGTGCCTGCAGGGGGGCATCCACCCCGACTACACCGGCGCGACCTATATCGGCATCTGCAAGGCGATAAAGGCGGCTGTGCCGGGGATGCATATACACGCATTCTCGCCACTGGAAGTGACGCAGGGCGCGGCGACGATCGGGCGGTCACTATCGGAGTTTCTTGCCGAGTTGAGGGCCGCCGGTCTCGGAACCTTGCCAGGGACGGCTGCGGAAATCCTCGACGACGAGATCCGCGCCATCATCTGCCCGGACAAGATCAACACCGCGCAATGGATCGCAGTGGCGCGAGCGGCGCATGCACTGGGTCTGCGCACGACATCCACGATCATGTACGGCCACGTCGAATCTCCGCTGAACTGGGCGCGACATCTGCTGGTGCTGCGCGATCTGCAGGCAGAGACCGGCGGCTTCACCGAATTCGTACCGCTGCCTTTCGTGCACATGGAAGCGCCTATGTATCTGCGCGGCTTGGCACGCAAAGGACCAACGCTGCGTGAGGCCGTGCTGATGCACGCCGTCGGGCGCTTGGTACTGCATCCGCTGATCACCAACATCCAGACCTCGTGGGTGAAGATGGGACCGGAGGGGGCGGCGATGTGCCTGAACGCCGGCGCTAACGACATGGGCGGCACGCTGATGAACGAAAGCATCTCGCGCGCCGCCGGCACCCAGCATGGCCAGGAGTATCCGCCTGAGGCGATGGAAGCGCTGATCAGCGGCATCGGCCGGGTGCCGATGCAGCGCGACACGCTGTACCGACGGGTGTCCAACGACCGGCGGTCGTCGTCGTTCAACGCGCCAGAGTTGGCGCCGGTGGTGCAGACGCCGCCACGCAAGGTGCTGGCCGCGGAGTAAGCGCACAGCGGCTTGTGCCGACAAATTCGACAGGTTCGGCTGCTGGCCTCTTTGGTGTGCCGGCGCGCCTCAGCAATCATAGTGATCCCGCGGCTGCGATCCCGCTTGCTTGATGGCGCCTCGGACTGAAGCCGGGGGATTTCCGGCTTGCCGCCAAACGTTCCGGATGCCGGCCGCCCCCGCGAAGGGGCGCTCACGCGGCCCGGACCGCCCCTCGCCGTCGTCATGCCGCCGGAGGGCCCTGCGGCTGCCGCCTCGATGCGGGCAGCAGCAGCCAGGCGCCCGGACCGCGCCGAGGTCTTCGTCTTCCGTCTTGGCGGCCGTGAGATGGCCGGCGGCGACGGTGCGGCCGAAACGTCCCGGAGCATCGGGAGATCGCGGCCGATCAGCTGGATGCCGGTTGACGGCGGAAAAGTGTTTGGTCTCGACATGACGGTCCTTGGCTC
>JASHQG010000753.1 GCA_030037665.1 Acetobacteraceae bacterium | reverse complement strand
GCGATCTCGCGCTGGCCGGAGGCATCGAACAGGCAGAGCTCGATGCGTTCCGCGTGGGCCGAGAAGACGGCGAAGTTGATCCCGAAGCCGTCCCATGTGGCGCCCAGCGGATAAGGCTTGCCCGGCAGAAGCCAGTTCGGGGCGCAGGTGTTCACGGGTGCCTGGCACTCATCTCGTGGCCTGCCAGGAGATGGGTGCCTCGTGGCGAGAGACGGCGTTCATTCCGGCGCGAGAAACAGCGTGGCAAGCGGCGGCAGGGTGAGCTCCAGAGACTGTGCCTCGCCGTGGTGCCGCACCGAAACCGCCGTCGCCGCGCCACCATTGCCCATGTTCGATCCGCCATACACACCGGCATCCGAGTTCAAGAGCTCGCGCCACCTGCCAGGTCGTGGCACCCCGATACCGTAACCGAAACGCGGCACCGGGGTGAAATTGCTGACCACCAGCACAGGACGCGTTTCGTCGTTACCGTAGCGAAGAAATGCGAATACGGAATTCTCGCTATCATCGCCGACGACCCAGCGGAATCCCGTGCCGACCGTATCGCGCTGATGCAGCGCGCGTTCCGCCACCAGCAGCCTGTTCAAATCCGTCATGAGCTTTTGGACGCCGCGATGACGCGGGTACTGCACCAGATCCCAGGCGATCTCCCGGTCGTGGCTCCATTCGTCCCATTGCGCAATCTCGCCACCCATGAACAACAGCTTCTTGCCGGGATGCCCCCACATGAAGCCGTAATACGCGCGCAGGTTAGCAAACTTCTGCCAGTCGTCGCCCGGCATCTTGCGGATCAGCGAGCCCTTTCCGTAGACGACCTCGTCGTGCGACAGCGGCAGCACGAAATTCTCGGAGAAGGCGTACAACAAGCCGAATGTCATGTCGTTGTGGTGGAATTTGCGGTACACAGGTTCATGCTCCATGTAGCGGAGCGTGTCGTGCATCCAGCCCATGTTCCACTTGTAGGAGAAGCCGAGCCCGCCGTCGCTGATCGGCCGCGACACACCGGGCCATGCGGTGGATTCCTCCGCCACCGTGATCGTGCCAGGGCAGCGCTCTCGCGCCACGGCATTGAAGTGTCGAAGAAAGCCGATCGATTCCAGGTTCTCGCGCCCGCCGTAGATGTTCGGAATCCACTGGCCTTCCTTGCGGCTGTAGTCCCTGTACAGCATCGAGGCGACGGCATCGACGCGCAACCCGTCGACGTGGAAATGCTCCAGCCAGTGGATGCCGCTGGCGATCAGCAAGCCCTGCACTTCGCGCCGTCCGGAATTATAGATCAGCGTGTTCCAATCCTGATGATAGCCTTCACGCGGATCCTCGTGTTCGTAGAGTGCGGTCCCGTCGAAGCGTGCGAGACCGTGCGAGTCGGTGGGGAAATGCGCCGGCACCCAGTCGATGATGATACCGATGCGAGCGCGATGGCAGGCGTCGACGAAACGCTGGAACCCTTCTATCGGGCCGAAGCGTCCGGACGGTGCGAACAGACCAAGCGGCTGATAGCCCCATGAACCCCCGAACGGGTGTTCCGCGACCGGCATCAGCTCGACATGAGTGAAGCCGAGTTCGACGACGTACGGCACCAGCCGTTCGGCGAGTTGATCCCAGGTCGGCACCTGACCGGCATCGGCACGAAACCACGACCCGGCGTGCACCTCGTAAATCGACAACGGCGCATCGACTGCGTGGCGGCGCGCACGCTCCGCCATCCAGGCTTCATCATGCCAGACGAATGGCAGCGTGTCGGCAACAACCGACGCGGTCGCGGGCGGCGCCTCGGTCGCACGTGCAAGCGGATCGGCCTTCAGCGGCAGGCGGCCTCCGTCGGCCCCGATGATTGCGTATTTGTAGCGCGTACCTGGCTCGAGTCGTGGGATGAACAGCTCCCACACGCCCGACGGAAAGCGCAGACGCATCGGGTGGCGACGCGGGTCCCAGGTATCGAAATCGCCGACCACCGACACGGCGCGCGCGTTCGGTGCCCAGACGGCGAAGCGCACCCCCTTTACGCCGTCGATCGTCACCGGCACGGCGCCGAGCGTGAAAGCCATCTCGAACAAACGACCTTCATTGAACAAAAACAGGTCGCTGTCGGAGAGAAGAAGTTGCGTGAAGGAATAAGGGTCTTCGGTTTCCTGCACGGCGCCGGGCCAGGTAATGCGCAGGCGGTACGGCTCGTGCGAATCGACCCGGCCGACAAACAATCCGTTCGGCTGGCTGGGCAAAAGCGTGCCGGTCCGATGCCCGTCGCCACGGGCGATCACTTCCACGGCCTGCGCGCCGGGCTGGAATGTGCGCACGATCTGCACCGATCCGGTGTCATGCGGACCCAGCACCGAGAACGGATCGTTCAGGCGCCCGTCGGCAAGCTGCGCCGCGAGATCAGGTGACAGGCCAGAGCTTTCGATCATGCTGTCATTCACGAGGCAGTCTCCGTTTGAAGCAACGCGGCGCCAATACGGGCAACGCCCCGCAACGGCACGTCAATCCAACCCGGCCGGTTCGCTGCTTCATAAACGACTTCATAAGCGGCCTTCTCCAGGAGGGAGAGTTGCAGCATGGCGTGATCCGCCGGCGAATCGGGCTGACCCATCGCTGTGCGATACCCGGAGAGGAACGCCTCGGAGGAGCGCACGACGAAAGATGCGAGGAACGCCGTGCGCCGCGCCTCCGGCAGGTGTGCATGGCTCTCGCGGCTTTTGCGATCCACCACCGCGGCCGCGTAGTCGAACGACCGTAGCATTCCTGCTACGTCCCGCCAGGGACTGTTCTTGGCCCGTCGCAGCTCCAGCGGCTTTGCCGGTTCGCCCTCAAAATCGATGATGAACACGTCGCCATTCGCCACGAGTATCTGACCCAGGTGCAGGTCGCCGTGGATGCGCGTCACCGAGGTGCCGCGGCCCCTTGTTGCGAGGTCGCGCACCGCACGCAGCAGCGGCTCCTGCGATCGCCTGACCGCGGCGAGGTCCTCGACCGCATCCTCGGGCCAATCCTGCCGCGCGTTGACCGCCTTGAACGCCGCCTCGAGCTGATGCTCGGCCTGTGTCGCCCAGGTGCGAACACGCACGCCATCCGCTGATTCCGGAGCGAAGTCCGGATTATTCGTCGGCCCCGCCAGCACCCGATGCATCTCACCGAGGCGTCGGCCAAGCAACGTGGCGAGGCTGTCGTAATCCTCATGGCTTTCTGCATCTGCGGCGGCGGCCTCGTCACCGCCGGCGATGTCCGACAGGCCGCGCATCAACAGGTCCAGCGTCCATGTCCAGGCGTCGCCTTGATTGCGGATGAAGCTTTGCGCGATGGCGAGGACGTGGCGTACGCCGTTGGCGTCGACGCGTACGATTTCGCCGAGCAGAGCGGGGGTGTTCGCAAAACCATTCTCGGTGAGATAGCGGCCCATCTCGGCTTCAGGATGCTGGCCGCTGGAGACGCGGCGGAACAACTTGAACATCGCGATTTCGCCGACAATCAGCGAGGAGTTCGACTGCTCCGCCGACAGCCAGTTGAGTTCGACATCCGGCGGCACACTGATCCCTCGCATGCGTGAGGTCGGTTCGAAGACCACATCGCCGGCCTCGGTGTGCACCACACGCGCACGCGTCAATCCGGTCATCACGCCACGCGCCAGCTCGGGTAGAGCGAACGCGTCGGTCAGCAGTCCGACCCGCGAGCCGCGGCGCACGCGCGCCAGTGCGAGCCGCGCGGCCAGCGCATTGGGTGGGCCGTCCTCCCAGACGATGCCCATTGGCAGCAGCCAGCGTGCGGTGCCAGTCGGGGTTTCGGTCTCGATCTCGACAAGTGCCATTTCGCCCTGTGCCTGACTTATCGCGAGGGCTATGCGCACGGCAGTCAGGGTCTGGTCTTTCTGCGCAAACCATCGACGCTTGGCCAGATAGGGCGGCAGCACCTCGCGTTCCATGACGGTGCGCATCGCGAGAAGGCCTTCGGCGAAATTCTTACGCCAGACGACGGTCTGATATTCGGGCATAGGTTCCGGTGCGGGCGTGTGCAGCGAGGGCCACGCCGTCTCCTCGGCCAGGTTGAACCAGTAAAAACCGTAAGGGGCGAGCGTTAGCAGATAGGAGAGCTTGCCGATCGGTGGGAACACCGACCCGCCATCCAGCTCGATCGGGATGCGGTTCTCGAATTCGGACAGGTCGACTTCCACCGCCTGTGGCGTGCGCGCAAGGTTGGCGACGCAGAGAATGCTGATGCCGTCATACTCGCGCAGATAGGCGAGGATCTTGCGATTCTTCGGATACAGCAGACGGAAGGTGCCGCGGCCGAACGCCTGGTACTGGCGCCGGATCGCGATCGTGCGCCGCATCCACATCAGGAGCGAATGCGGATCGCTGGCCTGCGCCTCAACGTTCACCGCTTCGTAGCCGTACAGCGGGTCCATGATCGGCGGCGACGTCAGTCGCTTGAAATCGGCGCGGGAGAAGCCGCCGTTGCGATCGGGCGACCATTGCATCGGGGTACGCACGCCGTTGCGGTCACCGAGATAGACATTGTCACCCATGCCGAGTTCGTCGCCGTAATAGATGACGGGCGTGCCGGGCATCGACAGCAGCAGGTAGTTCATCAACTCGATGCGGCGGCGATCGTGCTCCAGCAGTGGCGCGAGACGGCGGCGGATGCCGAGGTTCAGACGGGCACGGCGGTCGGCCGCGTAGGTCTCCCACAGGAAATCACGCTCCGATTGAGTGACCATCTCAAGCGTGAGTTCGTCGTGGTTGCGCAGGAAGATGGCCCATTGCGCCGTGGACGGAATGTCCGGCGTCTGGCGCATGATGTCGGTGATCGGAAAGCGATCCTCGCGTGCGATGGCCATATACATGCGCGGCATCAGCGGGAAGTGGAATGCCATGTGGCATTCGTCGCCGTCACCCTCGCCGAAATATTCCTTGGTATCCTCAGGCCACTGGTTGGCCTCGGCGAGCAACATACGGTCGGGATAGCGGGCGTCGATCTCGGCGCGGATCTTCTTCAGGATCGCATGCGTTTCTGGCAGATTCTCGTTGTTGGTACCTTCGCGTTCCGCCAGGTACGGTACGGCATCGAGGCGCAGCCCGTCCACACCGAGATCCGCCCAGAAACGCAGCACCGCCAACACTTCCTTCAGCACCCGCGGATTGTCGAAATTCAGGTCTGGCTGGTGCGAATAGAAGCGGTGCCAGTAATAAGCGTTGGCAACCGGATCCCAGGTCCAGTTGGATCGCTCGGTGTCGACGAAGATGATACGCGTGCCTGCGTACTTCTGGTCGGTGTCGGACCAGACGTAGAAGTCACGGTACACGGACCCCGCCTTGGCGTGACGGGCGCGCTCGAACCAGGGGTGCTGGATGGAGGTATGGTTGACGACAAGTTCGGTGATGACGCGTATGCCGCGCTTGTGCGCCTCATGGATGAATCGGCGGACATCGGCCAGCGTGCCGTAGTCGGGATGGACGCCGCGATAATCGGCGATGTCGTAGCCGTCATCCAGCAAAGGCGACGGATAGAAGGGCAGCAGCCAGATCGCACTGACCCCGAGTTCGGCGATGTAGTCGAGCTTGGAGAGAAGGCCGGGGAAGTCTCCGATGCCGTCGTTGTTGGCGTCGAAGAATGACTTCACGTGCAGTTGGTAGATGATCGCGTCCTTGTACCACAACGGGTCTTCGGTCATCTGCGCCGGTGCGGGGCGCGGACGGGCGAGAGCGACAGCGACGTTCATGAGCTGACCTCACGATCACCGTCGTTGCCCCTTCTGTCATTGCGAGGCGTGCAGCGCCACACCATCACGACACTCCTCCAGGCACTGAAAGTTGCCAGATCGCGAAAGGTAAATCTGCCGGATCAAGCCTTATGTGCTGGTTCTTCCCCTGCCAGTTGAATCGATTGCCGCGCATGAGATCCGTGGCATCGAACGCGGCCCAGTCAGGCAGTCCGAACTCCCACAGCGGCAGCTCGATGTCCGCTTCCTGAACGCGGTACGGATCGAGGCTGACCGCGATCAGCACTAGTTCCCGCCCGTCCGGAACCCGCTTGCCATACAGCAGCACCTGCGGATTGGCTACGTTGTAGAATGTCACCCCGAGATGGGTCTGCAGCGCGGCATGCCGACGGCGGATGTGGTTGAGTGCGGTGACCTCGGCGACGATATTGCCCGGCGCGCTGTAATCGCGCACGCGGATTTCGTATTTCTCGGCATTGAGATACTCCTCGCGTCCGGGTAGCGGGGCCGATTCGCATATCTCGAAGCCAGAATACATTCCCCATAGCCCCGATAGCGTCGTCGCCAGCACGGCGCGGATCAGGAAGCCGGCGCGGCCTGATGTTTGAAGAAACGGCGGGTTGATGTCGGGTGTGTTGACGAAGAAGTTCGGCCGAAAGAAGTCGCGCACTGGCGGCCGATTCAGTTCGGTCAGGTACTCGGTCAGCTCCGCCTTGGTGTTGCGCCAGGTAAAGTAAGTATACGACTGGCTGAAGCCCACCTTTGCCAGTCGGTACATCAACTTAGGCCGGGTGAACGCCTCGGCGAGGAAAATCACGTCCGGGTGGCGACTGCGGATGTCGCCGATCATCCAGTGCCAGAACGGAAACGGCTTGGTGTGTGGATTGTCGACCCGGAAGATGCGCACGCCCTGATCGATCCAGAACTGCACCACGTCGCGCAGCGCATACCACAGCGCCGGCAGCGATGCCTCGGTGTAAAAGTCTGGGTTGACGATGTCCTCGTATTTCTTGGGCGGGTTCTCCGCGTAACGCAGCGAACCGTCCGGTCGCCAGAGGAACCAGTCCGGATGCTGCTTCAGCCAGGGATGATCCGGGGAACACTGGATTGCGAAGTCCAGCGCGATCTCCAGCCCGTTGTCTTTCGCCGCAGTGAGCAGACGGCGGAATTCCTCGAGCGTGCCGAGCTGCGGATGAATCGCGTCGTGCCCGCCGGCTTCGCTGCCGATCGCGTAAGGGCTGCCGACATCGCCCGGCTCGGCCTGCAGAGCGTTGTTGCGGCCCTTGCGGTTGGTATGGCCGATCGGATGGATCGGCGGGAAATACAGCACGTCGAAGCCCATCGACGCGATTGCCGGCAGACGGCCGATCACGTCGTTGAACGTGCCATGACGGTGCGGATCGTCGGTGACGGAGCGCGGGAACAGCTCGTACCAGCTTGCAAATGCTGCGGCGGGCCGGTCAGCGTCGAGACGCAGCGGTGGCGCATGGCGCGCGCCGAATTCATGCGTGTCGCACGCCCCCATCGCCACCGCCGCTTCCGCCGATAGCAACAAATCGACGACAGCGTCCTGATCGCGGCGCGAGAGGCCATCCACCAACCTCTGCAGCGTGTCGCGATGTGGTGCATCGGCACGCTCTGCCGCAGCAGCCAGCATGCGACGGCCTTCCTCGATTTCCAGCGTCACATTCTGGCCGGCTTCGTGCTTGGCGTGAAGTTCGTGGCAGAACGTGCCCCACACATCCCACCACGCTTCGATGGTATAGCGGTAAGGCCCGACGCGCGGTGGCGTGAAGTTCGCCTCCCAGCGGTCGTTGCCGAGCAATCGCATTGGCACCTGCGTCCAGGATGACCTGTCGGCGGGTCGCCAGAGGAGCGCCGCCGCGAGCACCCAGTGGCCATCGGCGACGACATCGGCGCTCACAGTGACCGGTTGGCCGACCACGCCCTTCACCGCGAAGTCGCCATCCGCTATCGAAGGGGAGATCGCCTCGATACCGATGCGCGTTGCGGTCATCTCCGCGCGACTGACAGGAGGCGCGTCGTAACCGTCGATGATGTTTGCGGGGCGGGTGTAAGAGAGCACACGGACTTCACCAGGCTGCAGCGGCGAGGCGGCGCCAAGCGGGGCATCGATGCCGTTCGGCGCACCGAACGCCGCTCCGGCCTGCGGTGGCAACGGGTCTACCGGCAGCGGGATGGCAGCCGGGCGTGTGAGCGCCGGGTTGATCAGCACGAGCGCTGCCCGAGCCGCATCGCGCGGATGCATCGAATCGCACCGCAGCAATGCCGTCGCCGGATCGACGAATGAGGAGAGAGCATGCACCGCGCCGTCGACCTGCAGCGCGGCGAGGCGCCCAAGCATTTCATTCGCTTCGACAATGTCGGCAGCAACATCGAACGGTGCCGCTGCGCGCGCCCTCTCCATGTCGAGAGGCGACGCGCGCGCGGCGTCGAAGGGGCGGTTGGTCGCGTATTCGAAGCCCATCGGCACGAACATGCCGCTGACAGTCGCGGCGACGACGCTGAGCGCGTGGCGGTAAGCCGCGCGCAGGTCGTTGTCGGCCGGCACGCGCGATGCGAGCCGCTCGGCAAAGGAGGGCTCGGGCGAGCCGATAAGGGGTGCGACGCGGCGCAGCACGACCATCTCGTCGGGCAGCCACGACGCGCGTCCGTCCCACCAGGCAATGGAGGCGCACACGCGATCGAAACCGGCATCCGTCATGCGCGCAACAGCGTTGCGATCGATACCGGGTGTCCAGCACAGCATCAGGCAGTCAGGCTCGATGACGCGCAGGGCGGCGACGAGCTGGCGCCACAGCACGGGGGGAACACGGTCCGGCTCGAGAAAGCGGAACCCCTGCGCGCCGGCGCGTACCAGGCGCGCCAGCCGGTCGCGCCACCAGGAAAAAAGGCCTTGCTCACTCTTCGCATCGTGAAACCGCGCATAGGCGGCATCGGTGCGATGCGGCGAACGGCGCGGATCGGGCGCGTCGCCACAGAACCCGGAACTGAACCAGCCCTCTTCGCGGTTCCGGATATCCGCATCCGCAGCAACATGGCCAAGCGTAACGTCCAGCATGAGCCGTAGCCCGTGCGTCCGGGCCAACGCCGTCATGCGGGCGATGCCGCTGTCCGCGTCGCGATCCCACTGGAGCGCCGGATGCAGCGCCTCGTGGTCGCGGGTGACGAAGATGTCGCCCCCCGGCGCCGGCGCAAAGGGCGGTGCGACGCAGACGTGGTCGAACCGCATCGCGGCGATATGCGCGAAGATCGCATCCCATCCCGCCAATGGGCCGGCGACGAGAGGATGCAGATGGTAGATGCGAGGTGCCATACTGCGTCCGGTTTCTTGCGTCACGAGCCGGGAGAGTACCCGCGGTTGTGTATGTGGTGATCCGGGGCCAATACACCGGACCGCTCGCTCGCGATCCTGTGCATGGCGTTCACTTGTTCGAGATGGACCTGGGGCAACGGCGTCATCGGCGCACAATTCCGCACCCGCACCGGCGTTGCTTCACGGCCGAACCAGCGAGAGCACTGTATCGCGCGGCGCGAGGATCGGGTCGGCAGAGCGGATCGTCATGCGCGTGTCCGGCGGCGGCATGCCTTGCTCGTTCGGGCTGCGGTTGGCGATCGAGAGCGGAAACACCGGGCCGACGCCACGCCGGGCCAGCAGGCTGACAGGCGAAAATCCGCAGCGGCCCGTGATGCATAGACTGGTCCGCCGCATCAATCGCGCGCAGCCCCGTGCCGCGCGAACGCATAGTGCACCACTTGAGACGACAGCCCGGAGAGGTGCGCATGATATTCTCGTGGCATGACACGATGTCGACCTGACTGTGGCACGTGGGTTGCCGTAAATCCGGGGAATCGGCGCTCAGACCGTCATCCGGCTGCGGCAGCCATATCCGCAGAGGGTTGAACGGCGGGCACCGACACGCGTCGAGCCGGCGCATATGGCAGCCGCATCGGGAACCACCGCAGCCGACCGCAGGTTCTCCGGCACACGCGGACGTTTTGACGAATGGATGAAGATAGTCTCAACACGTCTCGTGGCGCGAACCCCGCGAGGGTCGACGCAAGACACCGGACATCGTTTCAGAGCTGCACGCCCCTCGGTGACGGAAGCTCAGGCGGACGCAGACGCCAACCGCGCGCGCGATGCCCAGTGCCAGCCGGTCAGTGCCACTGCGATCAGCACGGCCGGTACGACTGTCAGGTTCAGGCTGGTCCAGCCGGTGCTGGCCTCGAGCGCACCCGAGGCGAACGCGGTGCAGGCGACGGTGCCGAATACGATAAAGTCGTTGGTCGCCTGGACACGCATGCGTTCGGCCGGCGCATAGGCGGTGCTCAGGAGCGTCGTGCCGCCCACGAACATGAAGTTCCAGCCGACCCCGAGCAGCGTCAGAGCCGCGAGGAACTCACCATAGCCCGGCGTCAAACTGATGTTCAGCGCGACGCACAAGAGGGTCAGGGCGCCGCCGGCGACAATGACGCGGTACACGCCGTAGCGCTGGATCAGCCGTCCGGTGATGAAGCCCGGCAGGAACATGGCGATGGAGTGGGCCCGAATCACATCGGCGCTGGAATCGATACCGAAGCCGCAGAACATCATCTCGAGCGGCGTCGAGGCCATCACGAGGTTCATGGTGCCGTAGCCGACCATGCTACACGCGACAGCCACAATGAAATTCGGCCGCGCCAGGATCGAGCGGATCGGCACCGGCGCGTCCGTCGTGCGCACCGCCGGTGGCACGCTGATGAAGACCAGCAGAATGGCGGCGATCACCGGCAGCACCGTCAGGCAGATATAGGTGCCGAGGAAGGCCAATGGCGGGATGAGCATGTTGGTGCGCTTCACCAACTCCGGGCCGATAATGGCGGCGAGCACGCCGCCGGCCATGACCAGCGAGATGGCGCGGGGACGGTATTCGGGCTGGGCCACCTCGGCCGCGGCGAAGCGCAGGTGCTGTGCAATCCCCCAACCGAGGCCGGCCGGCACCGCGCCCAGGCAGTACAGTGCGAAACTGCCGCGCCAGATGCCGATCGCGTAGGTGATGCTTCCAGCGAAGGACCCCAGGCAGCCCAGCCAGAACCCAGGCTTCCGGCCCAGACGCGCGAACACCATGCTGGCCGGAATTGAGGCGCACATCATCGCCGCCATCTGGATCGCCATCGGCAGCGTGTTCAGCGTCTTGTCGACCGCCAGCGAATGGCCGACCAGCGCCGCCATGACGGTCTGGCCGGACATGACGGCGTTCATCAGGGCCTGGCAGCAGAACAGCAGCCAGACGTTGCGGTTCATCGAGGGACGCACCCTCCCGTGCTCAGCATTGGCTCCAGTCGGATGGGCCAGAGCATCTCGTTGCTTGCACCATGCCCTGCGGCACGGTGCGACGGAAGGCGCAGCTGGCAAGAAGGGTATCCCGGCGCGGACCGGGGTCTGGGTCTTGCCCGTGCGGCGGGGCACCCCGGTCTGAACGGCCGCTCTCGCGCCTGGCGCTGCTAGCTGCGGCGACGACCGTCGCCGCGATCAGTCACGGGCCCGCCTCATCGGCGTCGTGCCGCGCCCCGTATGACAACCGCCTGCGCCGGGAACGCCCCCGCGCGGGTACGGCGCCATCATCCAGAGGACAACGGAACCCGTGGCCGGCGCGCCCGTCGTCCTGCCGACCCCGGATGACACCGACCCCCGGACCCTCTATCTGCTGACGTGACGGAGCCGAGCGCCCGGACGTGGCCCAGACTCCGACCACCGACGATTGAGAATGCAAAACTGGTCCATGACCGACACCCCGATCGACCACATCCG
>JASHQG010000752.1 GCA_030037665.1 Acetobacteraceae bacterium | reverse complement strand
AGTTCAGCGTTGAAGCTAAAACTCTCGATTTCGAAATAGCAGCCCTCTTTAAAATCTGCACACATGTCGGAGTTGTCATCGGGATGCATGACAGCTCTACATTCAGCGAGGACGCCTTGGCCGCTCTTTTGGATGAAGGTCATCAGGACATCTATCGGCTCATTTGCCATGTCTCTCTCCTGTCATTCCTGCGGGCCAATTTGCTCGCCACGACTGGGTTTCTGCCTACGATGAGGCAAGGCGGGATACCAGCCGGACCATTGCCGTCACGCCTTCAAGCTGGTAATGAGGGCGCAGAAAAAACTTCGCCTCGTACTTACCGGGCGAGTCGTCATTGTCCTCAACCTGAACCTCACCTTGCACGAGGGGGTGGGATGCCTTCCACTCCTCGCTCGAGCTCTCCGGTGCGCCGTCGATATACCGGCCTATCCAATGCTGCAGCCAATGGTTCAACTGTGTCCGATTAGCGGTCGAACCAACCTTGTCGCGTACCATGCATTTCAGGTAATGCGCGAAGCGGCAGGTGGCGAACATGTACGGCAGTCGTGCCGACAGCGCGGCGTTCGTCGTCGCCGCTGGATCATCGTACTCCTGCGGCTTCTGTAGTGACGGAGCGCCGATGAATGCCGGAAAGTCTGCGTTCTTACGATGCACCAGCGGGATGAAACCGTTGATCGCCAGCTCGGCCTCGCGCCGTTCCGACAGCGCCACCTCGGTCGAGCATCGCACGTCGACGTCGCCATCTGCTGTCGGAAAATGATACTCGGGCAGGCCTTCCACCACACCGCCGCCATCGATGCCGCGGATGCGCACGCACCACCCGTACAGGCTGAATGCGCGCGCGATGTTGGCGCCCATGGCAAACGCCGGATTGCCCCAGAGGAAGCGGGTCGCGTCGGGACCGTCCACCTCCTCCTCGAACGCGAAGGCCTCCACAGGTTCGGCGTGTTGACCGTACGGCAGACGGGCCAGGTAGCGCGGCAGGCACAGCCCGACATAGCGCGCGTCCTCGCTCGCGCGCAGGGCCCGCCACGGCACGTACTCCGGCGCCTGAAAGATCCGGGTGAGGTCTCGTGGATTGGCCAGCTCAGCCCAGGAATCCATCTGCATCACGATGGGTGACGCAGCCGCGATGAATGGTGCGTGTGCCGCAGCTGCGATCTGCGCCAGATCGCTGATAAGCTGCACATCCGGCGGGCTATGATCGAACTCATAGCCGCCGATCAGCGCGCCATAAGGCTCGCCGCCGAGCTGGCCGTATTCCTCCTCGTAGATCTTGCGGAACAGCGGGCTCTGATCCCAGGCGGTGCCGCGGAACTTACGCAGCGTACGCACCAGTTCGCGCTTGGAGATGTCGAATATCTTCACTTTCAGCGACGGTCCGGTGTCGATGCCGTTCACAACAAAGAACAGGCCGCGCCATGTAGCCTCAAGCTGCTGAAATTCCGGATGGTGTAGGATCAAGTTGATCAATTCACTCATCGTGCGATCGATCGCTGCGATGACCGACTCGATTGCATTCCGTGGGTTGTCACCGAGGACGACGCCGAGCCGCGCCGCCAGTGCTCCCAGTGCGGGGACAACATCTTCGGGCAGGCGCCGCGCGTCTGATGCGACGTCACGCTGCAGCAGATCGGCGAAGACAGAGGCGCTCATGATTTTCCGCGCTCCACGCTAGTTGAGGGAGATCATCGCTCCCTCGAGCGTCATGTTTCCACTGGCCGACATCGACACCACGCCGGTTGCAGTAACACTGACCTGCGCCGCCGAGATGCTCACTCCGCTACTGTCGATGGTGATGCTGTTCGATCCCACCTGCAGCGTGATCGATGTGCCGGCACTGATCGTGCTTTTTCCGGCGCTCACCGTTATCGAATGGCTGCCCTGGGACACCGTCAGGCTGTCGTTGCCGGTGGATACGGTGATTGACCGATTGCCCTGCTTGACCGTCGTGGTGGTGTCCTGGGTGATATTCACCGTCTCGTTGTTCAGCACAATCTTGTTGTAGTCCTTCTGCGCCTGGAAAAACACTTCTTCGGAATCGGCCTTGTCCTCGAAACGCAGCTCGTTGAAGCCACTGCCGCCAGTGGAGGAGTTGGTCTTGATGGTCGAGCGGGTCTTGTTGTCTGGCAGCGCATAGGGCACGGTCTGCGTGGCATTGTAGACGCAGCCGGTGACGATCGGCCGGTCTGGATTACCCTCCAGGAACTCGACCACGACTTCCTGGCCGACGCGCGGAATGAAGATGCTGCCCCAGCCCTGGCCTGCCCAGCTCTGTGCCACACGAATCCAGCAGGAACTGTTCTCGTCGTTAGTCCCCACGCGATCCCAGGGGAACTGCACCTTGATGCGGCCGTACTGGTCGGTGTAGATCTCGTCGCCGGAGGCGCCCACGACGATCGCCGTCTGCGGACCGCGAATCATCGGACGCGGCGTGACGCGGTCCAGACGGAAATTCGTGTCGCCCTTGATCGCCTGGAAACTGCAGCGGAACGTGTCGTCCATTTCGCCGCCGGCGGCTTCCACGCCTTCGCCAGTCCCCACCGTGTAAGTTGCGGCGATGATGATATATTCTGTGTTCTCCGATTCCTCATAGAAATTCGACAAGGTGAACATACATCCGGCGTAAAGCAATCGGCTGTTGCCGGTACCGAAGGCGATCTTCCTCCGCGCTGTTATGTCCTGGACGCGCACGTCGCTGAGCGGCTGGCCGTTCACACCCTGGCCGGCTTTGGTCTTATCGTAACGCCCAGGGTAGTTGTACATCTCGTAGTCGCCGTATTTGTGCGTGGCCGTTTTCGTGGAACGCACCGTCAGGTCGGCTGCGGGTGTAGTGAAATCGTAGTCGCGATAGGTGACCTTGCCGGCCACCACCGCCAGTTCCGACGACCATTGCCATATATGATCCTCCACAACCCGCATTTCCGTCTCCTGCGTCTGGAACGGGATTGCGGCACCCACGGACGAATGTGAGCCCGGATCATCGCAGAACACGAGGGTGTGCGAACTGCTGGTGTGTGTATAATAATAATAGATCCCGAATTCTTCCAT